>CAZBOX010000022.1:0-37128 GCA_964493595.1 uncultured Candidatus Obscuribacterales bacterium
TCTATTTCTAAATTGGCACCGAGAAAAACGATCTTTTCGCCATAATTGTGCGTGACGTCTCTTATGGTGGCGACCTCTCTGCCGCTTCGGACTGCTTCTGGGAAACGAAAGCGGAGTGTGGTCTCTTCCGTTTCCGGAGCATCGATTATTTCGATTTTGTCTAACTGCTTTTCTCTGCTCTTTGCCTGTGTGCTCCTAGTGGCGCTGGCGCGGAATCGGTCGACGAAAGCCTGCTGCTTTTCCAGTTCGCGCTGCTGGCGTTCATACGCAGCTTGCTGTGCTTCACGGACCTGGGTTCGCGCTTCTATGTAAGCAGAATAATTTCCCAGATAGCATGTAGAGACTCCGCGTTCCACCTCCACGATGCTCGTGCAGAGCCTGTCGAGAAATTCACGGTCGTGTGAAACGATAACCATGGGAATGGTCAAGCCCTTCAGATACTTTTCCAGCCACTCCACAGTTTCCAAATCAATGTGGTTAGTAGGTTCGTCCAGGAGCAATAGTTGAGGCTCCTGCAGCATGATTTTGCCCAGACCGATGCGCATTTGCCAGCCGCCGCTGAACTCACCGACAAGGCGGTTTGCATCTGCCAGCGACATGCCAATCTCGGGAAGAATTTTTTCTGCTTTATGCTCCAGAGCATAGCCGTCTTTCGCTTCGAATTCTCGCTGCAATTTGTCCAGCTTGTGCAGCAGCTTATTCATGTCTTCCGGCGCTGCAGTTTCCATCTCGTGCTGCACCACATGCAGTGCATGACGAATTTCCTCGACATCTTTATATGCGCGCAGCAATTCATCGACTACAGTGTTTTCTACCTGCACGTCGAATTCCTGGCTTAGACAGGCGACTTTAAGACCGGCCGGCTTTATGACGTTGCCGGACGTGGGTTCGATCTCCCCCATGATGATTTTGAATTGAGTGGTCTTGCCGCTGCCGTTCGCGCCGACCAAGCCAACGCGTTCGCCTTGTTTAACCTCCCAGGTCACTTCCTTGAGTGCCTCGCCGGTCGGGTAGATTTTGCTGATTTTGTCCAGTCTGAGCATTGCCGTTCGTGTTTCCCTGTGAGCCTCTCGTGTTTAACGGAGCTCATGATTCTAACGAGAGGCGCACCCCGCGCCTACGACTATTAGAGCACTCTTACGACAAAATGGCGTAGAGCCAACGTAAAAGCCTAATTTTTTGGCTATTATTTCTGCACACAAAAGGAGACCTTGGCGCTTGGGAATTCTCGTCAGCTGCCAGACAATCGGCAAGTCATACAGTTCTCGACCACTCTTTACGGACATCTCATTTGGGATCGAAGAGAGGGAAAGAATTGGTCTTATCGGTCCGAACGGAGCCGGTAAATCAACTTTGCTTAAGATATTGGCAGGTCTGAGTGAGCCGGACGGAGGCTCTGTCGTTTCTCGCAGGCAGCTGCGCATCTCGTTTTTGACTCAGGAACAGGTATATCCCCCGGATGCAACGGTCGCGGATATAGTGGCCGCCGCTGCGCAGGAAGTCGACTTCGAGGAGCACGAGAGGGCGGCTTCTGTCGACTCGACCCTGGCCGATATCGGTTTTCCCGACCGCAATGCCCAGGCAGGAACCCTTTCCGGCGGCTGGCGCAAAAGGTTGGCAATTGCCTGTGTTCTTGCTCAGCAACCTGAACTTCTGTTCATGGACGAGCCCACTAACCACTTGGACCTTGAGGGCATTCTCTGGCTGGAGGGTGTTCTTAAGAAGGCAAACTTCGCTTACCTCCTGGTCAGCCATGACAGGGCGTTTTTGGAGTCAGTAGCTAACCGCGTCATTGAATTGAATCCTACTTACCCTCAAGGTTTCTTGAGCGTAAAGGGCAACTACAGCCAATTTTTAGAAGCTAAAGATGTGCAGGTAGAAGCTCAAGTGCATCAGCAGCAAGCGCTGGCCAGCAAAGTTCGGCGAGAGATTGCCTGGTTGCAGCGTGGGGCGAGGGCCCGACAGACTAAAGCGCGCGGTCGAATTAAGGATGCCGGCGAGTTAATGGAACAGTTGGCCGAAGTAAAGCAGCGCAATGCATTGACGTCACCTGTAGAAATTGGTTTTGATTCTTCGGGAAGAAGGACAAAAGAGCTGCTTTCTTTGAAGTCCATCTCTAAAGCTGTGGGTGGTCGAACGCTTTTGAGCAATTTCGATCTGGTCATCTCGCCCGGTACGAAGCTTGGCATCGCAGGTCGCAATGGCACAGGCAAGACGACGCTCCTTCGTATTATTGCTGGCGATTTGCAGCCGGATTCGGGAACTATAAAACGAGCTGATGACTTAAAAGTTGTGTGGTTCGACCAGACTCGAGAACAGCTTGATCAAACTAAAACATTGAAGGATTCACTGAGCCATCAGGGCGAGTCGGTCACATATCGTGGAAAGAGCATGCACATTGCCAGCTGGGCTAGAAAATTTCTTTTCAAAACTGACCAGTTGAATATGCCAATCAGTTACTTGTCGGGTGGTGAACAAGCACGTATCTTAATTGCCAACTTGATGCTTAAAACCGCCGATATCCTCATTCTCGACGAACCGACCAATGATCTGGATATTCCTTCTTTAGAGGTTCTCGAAGAAAGTCTCGAGGACTTTCCGGGCGCGGTAATTCTTGTAACGCACGATCGCATGATGCTCGATTCTGTTTCCAAGCACATTTTGGCGCTTGATGGAAAGGGCAGAGCGGAATTTTTTGTCGACTATGAACAGTACGAGCAGGTGGCTGAAGAATTTGCCGGTGAGGATGCAACAAAGCCAGGGAAGCAGGGCAAAGCCGGGAAGCCTGATAAATTTGCTGAATCTTTTGCATCTTCTGAATCTTTTGCATCTTCTGCATCTTCTGCATCTTCTGCATCTTCTCCATCTGGTGAATCTGGCAAACCTCCTAAGCCTGGCAAGCCTGTTGGAAAAGTTCGCTCCGGTCTTTCAACTGCTGAGTCTCGCGAACTCGAACGTCTGCCCGACAAAATCGAGAAAAAGGAAGAGGCTCTCAAAGAAATTCAAGCGGATATGAATAAACCTGAGTATTCATCGAATTATGCGAAGTTGCAGGAGTTGATGAAGCAGCAAGAGCAGATGCAAAAGGAATTGGAGCAGTTGTTTAAGAGCTGGGAAGAGTTGGAAGCCAAACGGTAATTGTAGGAAGTGCGCTAAGCTGCGTTCTAAACACGAAGAGGAATTGGATATGAATCGGTTATCGGCGCGGTTATTCTCACTTCCATCGGTGCGGCTATTCTCACTTCCATCGGCACGGCTGCTAATTTGGTCCGCGCTTTTACTAACGTCGCAGACTCTGCTGGCGACGCAGAGTATTCAGTGTGCTTTTGCTGATGACGCCAGTTTTAAAAAGATGATGGATTCTGGAGTGGTGGCACTCAAGCAATCCAATTTTGAGGAAGCCATAAAGGGATTTTCCGAAGCTAAGAAAGTTGCGGAGCAAGACCATAATGATTTTTATCTGGCCTTGAGCCTCAGCCGAATCGCCGATGTTTACCAGAGACAAAAAAAGTATGTGGAAGCTGAACCGCTCTTCAAACAGGCGTTGACCCTAGCTGAAAAGTCAAAAGCGCCTGGAAAAAATGTGGTAGCGATGTGTTTAGGATCTCTTGGCGCACTCTATATCGCACAGAATAATTTGCCACAGGCTGAGTCACAGTTGAAGAGCCTCATTGCCATGCTGGATGGAGCCGGTTCCGGCGAAGTTGCCAATCCAAGATTCTTGCCTTCAGCTCTCGATAATCTTGCAGTTGTGTATCGCTCGCAAAAGAAATTTGCTCAAGCGCAAGCTTTATACCGACGTGCTATTCCTCTCTGGGAGCAGGTAGCCGGGGCTGATGACCCCGATACCGCGACAAGTATGAATAATCTTGCGACGCTCTATTACTATGAGCGCAAATATTCTGAAGCCGAGCCTCTATTTATACGTGCTTTGGCGATACGAGAGAAGAAGCTGGGAGCAAAGAATCCCGATGTCATCAATACCGCTAACCACTTGATTCTGGTGTATCGCGCCGAGAAGAAAACTGCAGAAGCTGAAGAACTTTCAAAAAGATTTGCAGATGCAGTCACTGATGAAGGCGAACCTCTGCCCATTCTCACCGGCTCTGGCGTCGATACTGATGAATGGTCGAAGCATGTTCAGGCGGGACGCGAGCATCTTAAAGCAGAGCGCTATTCTGAGGCTGAGCAAGAATTGCAGGCGGCAGTACAAGAAGCGGAGAAGGGCGGCGTTGAAGACAGACGTTTGGCCGCCACATTGTATAACCTCGGACATGTGTATGCCAAGCAGAAGGACTATGCAAAGGCAGAAAGTACTTACAAGCGATCCCTGTCAATCTGTGAGAAAGTCTGCGGTGATAAGGATAAGGAAGTGCTAAAGACCCAGACTACTATGGCGAAACTGTACACGGAGCAAAAGAAGTACGAACTGGCGGAGCCCCTGTTCAAACATGTGATAGCGGTTCAAGAAAAAGGGTTGGGGCGCGATAACCAGGCGGTTGCCGAAGCGATGACTAATCTTGCGGCGATGTATGCAGAAGCTGGAAGGAAGTCTGAGTCAGCCTCGTACGAAAAACGCGCCAAATCCATAGGCGCGAAAAATACAAAGGCGCAGTAACGCGATTTCTCTCTTAAGCTTGTTGAGGGATTTTCCTGAGTTTTTCCCTCAACATTTTGAAACTGGAATGTCGAAAGTGGGCGCTTTACGCATCTTGTTTGCTTCTCGCTTTCGAAAAGTCCTGTAAGATTCCCATCCTCCCGCATATTTCCAAATCTCAATGTTGAGGGATTTTCTCAGGTTTTTCCCTCAAAATTGTCTCCTCCGAACCTTCCCTCCGAACCTTCCCTCCGAACCTTCCCTCAGAAACTTCCCTCAGAATCATCCCTCAGAGTTGCCCGTCAGGATTTACCGGGGGGGGGCTTCCCGCACGAATTCTCACTGTGATCCTCCTGTTTCTTCGTCAAGCATTTTGTACAAATCCAGGACTGAGCAAACACTTTTACCAAATACAAGAAGTGAGGGATTTTCTCAGGTTTTTCCCTCAAAATGCGCAGAACTCCAAAGCTTGGCGGGCTGCACCTCATGGCTTGATATACATAAAATCGTTGCGAATATAGGTCTGTAAATCCAACAGAATTGGACAACGACTTCTAGAGTTTGAGGGATTTTCTCGAGAAAATCCCTCAGCATGAATCGGCCTCATTTGAAGCAGTGCCAGGATCCAATTTTTGTGAGCGCGCCGCGAGTTGCCAGGCTGTCTAGTAGTTAGAGATGAAGAGTTCGGAGCCAATCTTGCTTTCTTTTTTGGAATTGCAGTTGTTCATTCCATATTGCAATTGCCAGTTTTGAATGTTAGCCCAGCGGTAAAGCTTACGTATCTCGGGGCAGTCATCATAAGTGATGAGAAAGCGATGCTTCGGCGTTTCTTTCAATACTTTGGCCAATCGCACGTGATCGAATTCGTGCAGGATGCCGCCACGTCCATAAAGACGAGTAGCCCTGTAATAGGGCGGGTCAAGGAAAATAAAAACGCTTCTTCCTGGCTTTTGAATCACATGTTCATAGTCTAGGTTTGTGATTTCTACGCCGTGTAAGGCTTCTGGAAGTGGTGCAAGTCGCTGAATAGAGGACGCTGTAAATCGGCTCAGGCTGGCTGCTGCTGAGAAACCACCGGCCCGAGTCGTACCGGAAAAGGTCACCCGATTGAAAAAGAAAAACAGAAAAGCAGCGCGATATCGGTCGGGAGTTTTTTCTGTTCGGGCTTTCAGAAAATATTCTTTGATTTTTTCTGTGTCTTCTCCAAAGCTTTGGCGCAACGATTCAAGTTCGCGCATCAAGCGCTGGCAGGTTTCTTCATTTTGCACTGCTTTCCAGAAGGCATGTAGTTCGCTGAACTTATCATTTATCCAATATTTCTCTGCAAACTCATTTGACCTTGCGTGAAAAAAGACGCTTGCGCCGCCAGCAAGCGGTTCACGATATTCACGAGCAGAAGGAGGCAGGAGGCGGGCTATCTGTTCGATAGCCTTTTGCTTTCCTCCTGGATATCTCAGGGGGGAGCGAAAGCGTTTGTCGCTGCGGGCTGTTTGTTCCGCGGTGCCTGGTTCCAGGAAAGTGGCTGTGTTATTAGCTGCCATGCGCTTAATCATAGCAGCGTTAGCCGTTCTGTCTTGCTCATTTTAGTTAATGGGTTCGTCACCCGAGTGTCGGATTGTATATGCGATTTGCTGTATTCTATTTGCCTGTGCCTTTGTCTAATATTCCTAATGAATTTGACACATCTATGCGTGAACACTGGAATCGAGATACAGATACGTTGATGCTTAGCAATGAGCAAGCTGAATCGCTACTGAATTCTTACTATCCGCTCGTTAAGGTTCTGCGGGTGGAGCCAACTAAAGGTGGGTTAGCAAATTCAAGTTACTGCCTGCACACTGAACATCATGGACTTCTTCACTTACGTATTTGCGTGCGTGATCCGTCTGCCGCTGAAAAGGAATATCGCCTTATTCAGCTGATGCAAGGCAATGTCGCGACACCCAAGCCTATTCATTTTTCTACGGTTAATCCGGTTGATGGCTATCCTTTTTTGATTTTGAGTTGGGTTGAAGGTACTCGGCTCGAGTCGATTGTTGGTCAGCTAAGACCTTCAGATATTGACTCTCTCGGTGAGTCACTTGGCGGTACGCTCGCACTAATTCATCGATTTCAGTTCGATAAATTTGGATTTTTCAACGATCATCTGGAAATTCCGTCCGCCATGGAGATGGGCGGAAAAGGTCTTCTTCGCTACGCTGAAGAGTGTCTTCTCGATAATTTGGGTGCAGAAAGACTAGGGCAGCCCCTGACTGAAAAAATTCTGGAATTTATCAAAGACCAGAGTCCTTTGCTGGATGAGTGGAAAGGGAGACCATGCCTGACCCATTCTGATTTTAATGGTTCCAACATTCTTGTTAAGAAAGAAGGCGCGAGTTGGGAAGTTGCAGCTGTTATCGATTGGGAATTTGCTTTCAGCGGAACCCCATTTTTTGATTTCGGTAATCTTCTACGTGCCCCTTTTGGTGAGATTCCCGGTATGGAAGCAGCGGTAGAGAGGGGATACAAAAATGCCGGCGGAGAATTGCCGCCAGAATGGAGAAAGATCAGCAAACTCACAGACCTTACGGCCTGGCTGGAATTTCTTACGCGGCGAAATGCGGGTATCAACCTGATTTCAGATTGCAAAACACAAATATGTAAAACGATGGGCGAGTGGGTTTAGATTCCAGGATGGACCTAGATGTTCATCTATGCCGCAATATGCAATTGAGTAAGCCCCGTAGGACTTTATGCGCCGTGACGCGTACCGAACCTCCATGTCCCGACGCACCGCGACATACGCCGACGCACCGCGACATACGCCGAGCCACCGCGACGTACGCAGAGCCGCCGCGACGCGCCTAGAATGCGCTTATATGTGACCATCAGCCCTGCTTGTACAGATAAATATGTCGAATTAATCTTCCCGCAAGCTGGAACCTTTGCGGGTTAGGCTAGTCTCTCTCGGAGAATTGCTTCGGCAATCACACAGCGGCGCCCCTGGTTGGAAGCCACAATTTGAGCGACTCGCTGTTGCGAAGGAGGTTTTCCAAAATGTTTAGACACAAATTAATTGCAATAACACTCCCGGCGCTTGCGCTCTCGGCAACAATACCGGTTTTCGCTGATACTGTAACCCGATACGAAATCAGAAGCACCACAAGTGGTGCTCCAATTATGCAGCCCGGAGTTGTAGAGTATAGAAGGTTCAGTTCATCTACCGAGCCTAACATCATTGAGACTCGCACTGTAACCAACAGCGTCGTTGCTCCATCCAGACCGTTGTTTGTTCCTTCTGTGGCTCGTTCTGTCCGACTGATCGAGACACCCGTGGTCTCCCCGGCACCGCTGGTGATGGAAAGTCGAGTTATTTCCCAACCGGTTATTATTCGACAAGCGCCCGCACCGGTCGTTATGGAGACGTACAATCCACCGGTTGTTGTTGAGAAGAGGTATAGGACAAGGCATCACTCCGATCGTCATTTGCTCGACGTTGGTGTTCCCCTGATCCATATGAGAGCGTTCTAGCGACGGGAAAGCGTTCTAGCGACGTGAGAGCGCTCTAGCGACGGGAAAGCGTACAGCAGCTCCAAACGTTCTGCTATTTAAGGTCCGTTGACGAGCCTAGTGCTCGCCGATGTGAGGATGAGGAAGGTGCCCTGCCCCGGGAGCCTTCCTCTCCTTTTGTGGACGCAGCTCACCTGTTGTAAAGCTCGTATTTCCACCATGATTTCTTCACATATAAGATGAAATCTCCCGGTCTGGGTGGTGGAAACCGGGGGGTAGACGGTTGTGCCCCGCCAGGGAGCGCCCTATGCTGGACTCATAACTCGTATAGACCTCTTCGCAAACCATGACCTACGAAAATTTTGGCAACCCTGGGTACACCCAGCCGGAGCAAACTACCAATGGCGCCTTTGAAGACGCCTATCAGCGCGCCAACTGGAGGGCTACCTTCGGAGGCGATGTGGGTCAGAACTACCAACAGGGGCAGCAACGTCAAACTCAGAGCGGCGGTCAGTGGCGCGCCACATACGGCGGCGACGTCGCAAACAACTTTAGAGCCGGTCAAATGAATGAGAATTCTGGACAGTGGCGCGCCACCTACGGGCGCGATGTCGGTCAGAATTTCCGACCTGGTGTGATGAACGAAGACTCCGGCGAATGGCGCGCCACCTATGGGCGCGATGTCGGTCAGACTTTCCGACCTGGTGTGATGAACGAAGACTCCGGCGAATGGCGCGCCACCTACGGGCGTGATGTCGGTCAGACCTTCAGACCCGGAGTTCCGAACGAAGATTCGGGCGAGTGGCGTTCCACCTACGGACGTGACGTCGGTCAAACATACAGACCGGGAGTACAGAGCGATAATTCCGGCGAATGGCGGTCTACATACGGACGCGACGTCGGTCAAACATACAGGCCCGGCACGCAATACGACGGAGCTGGCTATGTAGATGGTTCCGGTCAATGGAGACAGAATTACGGCTCTGATGTGGGGCAGACCTATGTGCCTGGAACCGGATATGTCGACAACAGTGGACAGTGGAGACAAGATTACGGCACTGACCTGGGTCGTTATCAAGTCACCGATCCCAATGCCGCCGGATACGTCGAGCCTTGGCGCTTATATTATGATGATTCGCTTCGAACTGCCCAGATAGGCGATGCGCCTGCGTCGTTCGATCCGTATGCGGAAATTGATCCCCGCACGCAATACGGTCAATATGACCAATACGAGCGCTCAGCTTACGATCCGCGCCAAAACGTTTTGTACGATCGATATGGCCGCCCGATGGCCTTCGGCAATGACTACAGCTATGACTTTGACCCGCGCCAACAGCAGTATCTGCAAGCAATGATGTTGCGTCAAATTCTGGGAATGATTCATAACAATGGTGGTCGTGTCAATTTCTTCCGCGACAATGGTTTTGACCGCGGTTACGGCAACGGCTACAGCAACGGATATCACGGATATCACGGTCACCATGGTCATCACGGACATCAGGGCGGTTGGCACCAGCATCAACAATACAGCAACGCTCCGCGAATCCAACTGCGTTTGAACTTCTAGGCAGTTGTCCGCGGTTTATACTATCCCCCTGTGACTGCACTCGTTTGCAAGAGTTTTCAGGAGGCATTTTGTGGCTGCTGTTGAGCAATTCGACTACCTTATCGTAGGTGGCGGCAAAGGTGGTAAATCTCTGGCGATGGCCCTGGGACCAGCCGGAAAGAAAGTCGCGCTTGTCGAAGAGGGACAGATCGGCGGAACTTGTATCAATGTCGCTTGCATTCCCACCAAGACGATGGTGGCTAGCGCAAAACTTTTGCATCATGTGCACCATGCTGATCAGTTCGGTTTGTCCGTAGGTGAGGTCGGCAAAGGGGTAAAGGGGGTGATCGAGCGCAAGCGGCGTGTCGTAAAAGGCATGGTCGATACGCATAAGCAACTATTCAGCAGTACTCCGAACATGGAATTTATCTTGGGGGCAGCCAAGTTTATCGACTATAAAGTCATAGAAGTGAGCACCATCGAAGGTGGCACGAGAAAGTTGACCGCTGATCGTATCGTCATTAATACCGGCAGCGCTCCTATGGTGCCGAATACTCCCGGTTTGGCCGAGTCCGGCTTTTTGACGAATGCCACAATAATGGAGCTGGAAGAGCTTCCCACTCATTTGAGCATTCTCGGCGGAGGATATATCGCACTCGAGTTTGCTCAGATTTTCAAACGTCTGGGCAGCGAAGTTACTGTGCTTTTGCGCACTGACAGATTTTTGCCGAAAGAAGATGAAGACATTGCCGCAGCAATCAAGGATGTTCTGGAAAAAGAAGGTATTCGTTTCATCTCCGGAGTAGAGGTCTCGTCAGTTTCTCGCTCGGGAAAAACAGCAAAGCTTTTACTCAAAAGAGGAGATGCAGAAGAGGTGCTGGAATGCTCGCACATTCTTGTCGCAACTGGACGTGTCGCCAATAATGCAAAACTGCAGACCGAGGCTACAGGCGTGAAGCTCGACAAGCGCGGATATATTGAGGTAAGCGAATATCTGGAAACTTCTGCTGAAGATATCTGGGCAATTGGTGACTGCAACGGTGGTCCGCACTTCACGCACGTAAGCTGGGATGATTACCGCATCCTTCGCGATCTCTTTCTGCATAATAAGAAGCGTTCTACAAATGGCCGCCTGGTGCCTTATACATTGTTTGTAGACCCCGAATTAGGTCGTGTCGGTTTGACTGAGCAAGATGCTCGCAAAGCCGGACATGACATTCTCATTGCAAAAATGCCGGCCGTTAAAGTTCCCCGAGCTGTCACTGCAGGCGAGACGCGTGGGCTGCTAAAGGCCGTCATCGACAAGAAGACTGGGCACATTCTCGGGTGTTCGATTTTCGCACACGAGGGTGGTGAGATCATGTCGGTAGTTCAGGCTGCAATGCTCGGTAAGCTGCATTATGAAGAGGTGCGCGATGCTGTCTGGACTCATCCGACCATGGCGGAAAGCTTGAATCTCTTGCTTGCCACAATTGTTTAAAAAGGGACGGAGGCAATCTCGCCTTAACAGTGTTTCTAGCGGGACTTTCGGTTCAACTAAAAGTTGTTCAGTTTCGAGTGGACGTCAGGTCCTAGCTCCCGGGACAGTTGTTCAGCCAGCAGATGGTGCCCGTTTGCACTTAAATGCGGGTCATAAAACAGTGGCACTTTTCGATCATCGAAATCGGCAAACGTTTTCGTGCTATCGATGAACTTGATGTTTTGACTCGCGGCAAAATCGCTTAGCAGCTTCGTCTCTGCTACATTGTCGTATTCGTTTACCTGTGGCAAACGCAAGATGACCATCTGAGCACCCGCAGAATTGCACTCCTGGTTCATTTGGTTCAATAGCTCGGCATGCACAGGCCACCACTTTTTAAGCGCAGCCATTTTATGAGGAAGAACGACACTGGGTAATTCTGGACTGTAGACGGCCTCGGGTTCGATGAAAACTCCGTTTATGCAAGCTGGACCTTTGGCAGATTCGAAGGTCGTTTGCTTTTCCGTGACTTCCGCCCCGAATTTCGCGTCACCCTGCTCCAACTTGTCCATAAACATGTTTATCTGTTCTGCCGCTTTCGCTACCACTCCCCATATGTGACTGTGCTCTCTGAGCCAGGCGGTGGAACTTACACGAATACCTTCTGTCGATGCCAGCCAGGCATTTTGCCTGCTGTAATCGCTTACCAGTTCATTCTTGGCATTCAAAGTAAATGTGGGTCTGGCACGGAAAAAGCCGCCTCCCTCTGGCGACAGGTATCTGGTTGAGTCGACCGACTCGGCGACTATGACAATGTCTGGCTTGTACTTGAGCGCCAGATTTTTCAGGCGCATGTAAATTTGTGCCACATTGTATGCGGATATGCCAAAGTTCAAAACCTCGATTTTCTTTCCAGCCTCAGCTGCATCTTCGGAGAAAGACTGCTCGATCAATCGGCAGAAATTTTTCTCTCTTGGCACCTGAAGCGCTTCTACATATGAATCACCAACAACCGCGATTCTGAGAGTCTTGGCGCCCTTTTCGAGGGGCAATTCGCGGTCCATCATTCCCGCGCTGTTCACTTGGGTTGTCGAATAGCCTTCGTGCCGCCATGTGATGTGTTTCTTCGGCATCATCACCCAGCCAACTTCGGAGTCTCGTTTTAAATATTCCTCTTCGCCGATTCCAGCTACAGCAAGGCAGAATTCAAGCATTAAAATCGATACGATCAAGCTACCGCTAATGGCTAAAGACAAAGCAGCGAGATTGATCTTCCCTGCGGAAGGTTTTGACGGGGAGCCAGCACTAGAGCCAGCACTCGAGCCAGCACTCGAGCCAGCACTCGAGCCAGACGATGCAAAACACGCTGCATCGTTGTGAATTTTCTGCTCTGTCACCGTTTTGACCATCTAGAAATTCTGCCTCAGAACTGGAAGTAAATGAAAGAAGAAGGTTGTGCCGGGGCGAAGGCAACTGCAGCGATGGCCACCGTTGCGTAAAATGGAACCCTCACCGACCAGCCGATTGCATCAAGGGGCCGCATTTTGATCTCACCCTGATTCAGGAATTTCGGCAGACAAAAGAGCGTCGCGTAACTGCTGTAGAGCAGCAAAGCGGTTATGACCGGCGATCGTGTAAGCGCCGTCCATAAGAGCGGCGCGCTCGAAACTGAAGACCCCGCGCCCAAGAACATCACCTCGAGTATGTGAAAGGCCTGCCCAACTGTGTCTGCCCTGAACAATGTCCAGCCAACAATTACAAGCAAAAATGTGAATAACGCCGCGCATATTTTGCCGCCTGCATGCGCATGGAAATTTCTCAGTGTTTCACTTCTTTTTGCGACATTGTCATACCAGTTATTGAGCGCGAGCATTGCGCCTTGATACGCTCCCCATGCCACGAAGTGCATGGCAGCGCCATGCCAGAGCCCTCCTAGAAGCATTGTCAGAAACAGGTTGCGATTCTTGTTCGACCGGCCCCCGCCCAGTGGAATGTACAGATAGTCGCGCAACCATGTCGAAAGAGAAATGTGCCAGCGGCGCCAGAAGTCTGAAACGCTTTTGGCAAGGTAAGGAAAGTTGAAATTGTCCGGTAATGAAATGCCCAGCATGAGCGCACTTCCGCGCCCCATATCTGTATAGCCGGAAAAGTCGAAATAGATCTGAAAGGTGAATGCGAGCACCGCTATCCAGGTGTCTGCGCAATTTAAGCTGACCGCCGGATTGAATCCGGCATTGGCAAGAATGGCAAGGTTGTCTGCGATGGCAACTTTCTTGAAGAGCCCTTGCAAGAGCAAAGCCAGACCCGCATGCATGTCAGTGCTGCGAAACTGAAGGGCTTTTCCTGTATGTCCCGGGCGCGTATCTAATTGTTCGATGAAGTTTTCAAAACGCTTGATCGGACCGGCAATTTGCGATGGGAAGAAAGCTGCGAACAGCGCGAAATCTATAGGGTTGCGTACCGGTTTTTCGCCCTTTGCGACATCGACGATGTAATGGATGAACTCGAATACGAAAAAGGAAATACCGAGTGGCAGGATGATATCGAATGTGATGGCATAGAATTTTGGTGCCTGAATGTTCAGGACGCCCAGACCGTTATTGAGCAACTCGGTGAAAGTCGTGCATAGAAAGTTGATGTATTTGAAGTAGATTAAACACCCCAGGTTAAGGATGAGTCCCAGAATCAGTGTCAGGCGAGCGCTTGTAGACATGCTGCCATTACTGTCCGAAGGCGTCTTCCGGAATTTAGAAAGTAAAAGCCCGAGCCCGTAATTGACTCCCGTCAGCGCTGCTACCAGAAGTCCGTATTTTGGTATCCAGCTCATGTAGAAGATGTAGCTGGCCAGAAGCAAAACCGGCTTTTTCAGGGCGCGCGGAGAAAGCCAATACAGCGCAAAAACTGCGGGGAAAAAAATGAAGTAAGAAAGGCTGTTGAAAAGCATCTTTTAGCAGTGGCGGATCGCTCGTGCTGGTTGACTGTGCGAGCCATAGGGGCTGTTGCCAACTGATATTTTTGCCGTTTTTCGAGGCGATTTCGTGAGTGGAGGCTTAGATTTCAACGGGTAATCTAGCGTACACAGAATGTGAAGTTTTCAAATCTCTGTATGAATTGGTGGCAGAGCGTTTACCGGTTTCCTGCAGGGTCTTATCTTTTTCTAAGGTTGATGTCAAGCGGTGCGGCGTTAATTCAAGAAGGACAATGGTTTTCTGCCAGCACGTCCTCCTAATGCTTCTCATTCATTCGTAGAAGGGACGTCGGAATTTCAATAGGATGTATTACCAAAATGAAAAACAGAACTCGCATCGCATCGCTCTACTTGCTGGCAGGCTGTATGGCTGCCTGGATCAGTCCGGCGGCTTTTGGCGAAGATGCGCAGTCGACGCCTGAGGCTGTCTACACCAAATATCATCAGACTTTGCTCAATGCCAAATCTGTTGATGAAGTGACACCCTTTATGTGCGCCGGACGGGTCAAAGAAGTTAATTCCACTCCGAAGCAGGAGAGGGCAATGTTCTTTGGTTTCATAAAGGATATCTGCCCCAAGGATGTTCATATCGTTTCTTCCAAAATTGATGGTGATAAAGCGAACCTCAAACTCATAGTCGGCGATGGTAAGCCTGTTATTCTTGACCGACCGATCATCGGTAAGGTCAAAGAAGAGACCAAAGGCGAATGTGCTATGGTCCTCGAGGATGGAGCCTGGAAAGTTGACAAAGAGAGTTGGAAGTCCAGTTCTGCTTCGGTCGAATCTGAAGCGCCTGCGGCAGACGCGCCGAAAAGCAACTAAGCAGTGAATAATCGAGCTTACGGTAGTTAAGACCATGCAGATTGAAGAACGTCCCCTCTCTCCCGTTCTAAAATCGGAGCTGGACGCTCATTTGCGTGATGGACTGAGAACAATCGGTGCTCAGGCTTTGGCAAGCAATCCAGAAAAGCTAAAGGAAAAGCTGGCGGACTTTCTTGTCGAGTTTGAAAAGGCGAAAGCTCAATTCAAGGATAGTCAGATACAGCTCCTGCTTGTTCAGCTTGGCGCTGTCCTGGCGCACTTGTTCATACAAAAATACGGCTGGACATGGGCATGTGCCAGAGATGAGAATGGACATGACTTTTATTTTGTCGTCTCTCGAGACAAGAAATTGATGCTGCAGCCATGGACATTTTTGCAGGACTGTATACTGCAGCCTGATTGTTTCGAAGTCGTGAGCAACATCGTGGCAGTTCCCGAACTTGCGGCACAGAGCGATGAGGTGAAGAACACCGATTTGCAATACCAGGACATCGGCATGGCATTTATGGCAATGGGTTCACTCGTTTCGCTCTCTCAGGGGATCGCAGAGATCTTGGACGATGGGCAGGAATTCGCAGATCAGAATTGAATGCCCAGTTTTTCCAACGGCTCAGTCAGGTCCGAAGTGAGCGGAGCATGAATGCTTATCTGCTCACCTTGAGCGTTCTTCAGAGTCAGTTCAAGGGCGTGAAGTGCCAGACGGTTTAGTGAGTAAGTCTCTCGGAAAAAGCGGTTGACGTCTCCTTTCCCATAGCGAACGTCTCCGACTATCGGATGACTCAAGTGTTTCAAGTGCCTGCGAATTTGGTGCAGCCGTCCCGTTCGCGGGCGAGCTTCGACAAGCGACCATCTATCCTTGTGCGACAACGGGATGAACTCGGTCACTGCTGGTACGCGCACGTGATACTTCTCCTTTGGAATGGGATGGTCGAGAACGCAACCTTCTTTCATGGGACCGCGCACGAGCGCTAAATAGCGTTTTTGAAAACCGCCTTCCTCCATTTGCTTTTGCAAATTTCGCGCAGTATCTGCGTTTAACGCGAAAAGAAGCACTCCGCTGGTGCTCCTGTCCAGTCGATGAGCGGCAAAAACGGGAGCGTGGATTATGTCGTCTCGCACGATGTCGCAAGCTGTTACGGGGTCATTATCCCAGCCTCGATGTACTATCATTCCGGACGGTTTGTTGACGGCGATCATGCAATCGTCGCGATACAAAACTGTCAGCTCTGGTTTTGGTGGCGATGGCTTCATCTCTTTGGCGCTTACAAATAGTTGCTCAAGCCTGTATTGCTGTTCCTTACGACCGCTCGCAGGTCATACAGCATGAAAACTCGATTGCGAATCAGGTTGATTGATTCATCCCAGAATTTACTGTTTGATTTTGTTGCGGATAGCTTCTCTTTGATCTGCGGTTTTTCAACGTCAACTGTGAATGCACGTGAATTTTTCCAGTGAGAAACGAGTAAGTTGCGTCGAGTTTCCGGCGCATATGGCGTAACAGAATCGAGGTGATGAACTACAAATGGGGAGAGTTTCACACTTTGAGTCTGATTGGAAAGTGGCATTGCAAGCGCGTTAGGCTCCGCCTTTTCGGGGCGGAAACCGCCTCTGCGCTCGGCAAAGGCTAGCATAGCCAGACCACTGACCATGTAACCGGAGACGATGTTTATACGGTCGCCAGCAAGAACGTTCGTGGCGAAGTGACTCAATCCAAGTGAATTGTATGTCACGCCTAGAATACCGATTTGATAGAAGTTGGCTACGTTGGTAAGTTGAATCAATCTGTCGCGCGATCTTTCCATGCGTCGCAGCACTTCTTTCTCTCTCAAAATCTGCCTCGAGATCATATTCGCGTCAACAGTTTGCTCGAGCAGTGCTTCGAAGACAGCATAAGTCATAAGCTCTTTGTTGGTGCTATCAGCGCCGCCTCGGAAAAATTCGGCAACGCTCCTACCCGTTGTAGCTTCGATCGAAGTCTGACCATCTGCAGCAGCTGATGCGTTTGACGCGTGCAAAAACCGGGGCAACTCGCTGGAGGCAATTCGGGCATTATGTCTCAAGACTTCCTGATAAAGAGCAAGAAGCTCTGCGTCAAAATTGTCGAAGCATTGTTCCAAAGAACTGAGCAGCGCGGTTCGATCGTTGACAAGTTTGATGGTGTCATATTTGCTAGATGGCATGTTGGCGAGTTTCGCCCTGACTTTCGGCTCATCGATATTCATTGAAGAAAGACGTTTCCAGTCCTTCTGCAAGCGCTCTTTGCGCGATAAAGAATCGCCTGTCGGCTTGGCGTTGAGATAGTGCCATGCCAGCTCGGAAAAGCCGTATGATTCAGGCGTCTTCAGATCGAAGAAATCAGCCAGTGAATTGGGCGGCGCGCTATTTTTTCTCCAACCGCCATGCGAGGCCAGAAGTGAAACAGTGGTTATCGCAATGCCTGTCGAGTTGGAGAGAATAAACATCAGATTGCCGTTTTTCGGATAACCTTTTAAATACGAATAGCCGGCAATACCGCCAAATGCACCATTTTGAATGAAGTTGGCTTCGTAAGTCTTTTGCAGGAATTTGTCGCGGCGCGATGTTAGTTGGGCTAGAACGACGTCGTATTGGAAATTGAGTTCTTGCTGGCAGCGGTGAGAACTGTTGTGAATGTCCAGGTATGCACTCAACATCCGGATCATAAAATCGAGTCGCATTTGATCGGATGCGGAAGTTGAGGCGGATTCAGCGCGTGCGCGTTCCAGCCCAGCGATAACCGGCTCCAGGTGCAGAAGGTTTGCCACCTCTTTCGCTCTCGGCGAAAGGTAAGCTAAAGCATCGCTGTCATAATCCGAAGGTGACGACTGAGATGTATCGACCTCTTTGAGAAGAACTTGCAGGTCTTCGTCAAAGTCCTGAACTGCGGTGAAAAGTGACCACAACAAAACAATACGCCGATTCAATACTGAAAGATGCTTGGGTTTACCCGCGTTGACGGCGCCAAGTGATTCCGGGTCGCTCCCGTCCGCTCCGTAAAGTTTTTTCCAGAGTGCTCTCAATTCTTCTTTTCTGCTCACGAAGCTGTCTTTGTTCGACATCTCCATATAGCGGTCAACGTACAGCGGCATGTTGCCGAATCCGATCGGACCGTTGTCGATTGCACCGATGAGAATGGTCGGCACTTCCAATCTCGTCAGCCGGTGAAATTTGTTGTACATGATGTTGGCTACAGGCAGAGCTACTCCCAGTCCTGCGCCAGTGCATGTGAGACATTTGCCGGCCAGAAATGCCTTATTGATTCGAAAGTACGGTTCTAATGTATAGAGTGTTCCGAACTGCAAAAAATTGGCCAGGTTGAAGAGCGCGTTGACTTTGTCGACCTTTCTCTCTTCTCGGCTCAACCAATCGTAAGTGTACGCAACATCGCTTTCAATGCGATTTTCCATTGTCTGAACCTGGATCAGTCCGCTCAAAACTTTCCGAGCGATACGCCAGCGAAGATTGTTGACATGTTGCCCGTCTGTCGATTGGTCGGCGGCGCGAATTTCCTTCAGCTCTGCGTCGACCTCGAGAATTTTAGCTGTCTCTAGCGCTGTATCGGCAGAATTGGTGCTTGCAGCCGAGTAAGCCGGCAGGCACGCTTGGGTGAGCAATGTCTGTAGCAATAGTGCTGCAGACATTAAATGAGCGAGACAATGTCTTTTCTTCATTTCTGTCAGTGCCCGGCACCACCAGCGGTTTCAACTATTTCGCCTGAGTCTTCCACTCGTGATACCAGAAGTGCTGCCACTATTAGCGATGCTCCCCCAAGCATAACAACATAGAGGGGATTATTGTGGAAAACGTGTTTGACCAGTGGCTGGAATGACACGGATGCAAGTATTTCAGGGATGACGATGAAGAAGTTGAAAACGCCCATGTAGACACCCGTTCTCTCCGGCGGAATAGCTGCAGAGAGTATGGCGTAAGGCATAGCCAGGATAGAAGCCCAAGCGATCCCGACACCAATCATTGTGAATTGCAGTGTATTTGGATCTTGAATGAAGTAGATAGAAAGCAGGCTCAGTCCTCCAAGAGCCAGAGCGACTGCGTGAATAAGCTTTCTGCTGAACATTTTTGCCAGCTTTGGCAAGATGAATGCGACCACGAAACAGACGATCGAGTAAACAGCAAAGCACCATCCCGACCATTCGGTCGCCTTGTCGAAAATCTCCGAATTTGGACCGGGAGCTTTGAAAATGTGATAGGCGGTCGTCAATCCGAAGAACATCCACATGCAGAAAAGACCCAGCCAGGTGAATATTTGCACCACTGCAAGCTGTTTCATAGTGGCCGGCATCTCGCGAACTGCTTGTGGAATTTCCTGGAAGACTTCTTTCAAAAGACCAAGAGCACCAGGGTTTTCGGCACGGTGTTTTTCAAACTCTTCCATATCTTCTGGGGGATATTCATTGGAAAGAAAGACCGTCCATAAGACGCACAGCAAGAACATAGCAGCGCCTATTTTGAAAGAGTATTGAACAGTGAGAGGCACCCCGTTAGCTGCCAGACCCGTCACTCCGAAATTCCGAAAAATCAAAGGCAGAGCATTGGCCATGGTGGCACCAATGCCGATGAAAAAGCTCTGCATGATAAAACCTGTGGTGCGCTGCTCTGCGTCTAATTTGTCAGCGACGAAGGCTCGGAATGGCTCCATGCTTATGTTAATGGAAGCATCGAGTATCCATAAAAGTGTTGCCGCCAACCAGAGTGCCGGGCTGTCTGGCATGAGAAAAAGGGCGCAGGAGGCTAGTATCGCACCAACCAGGAAGTATGGGCGCCTGCGTCCCAGTTTGCACCAGGTGCGGTCGCTCATCGCGCCGATGATGGGCTGGACCAATAAACCGGTCACCGGTCCAGCCAACCACAAAATTGGAATGTGTTCGGGGTCTGCACCAAGCTTGGTGTATATGGCGCTCATGTTCGCCAATTGCAAACCCCAACCGAACTGAATTCCGAGAAATCCGAAATTCATATTCCAGATCTGACGGAAGCTCAGCCGCGGCTTCATTCTATTGCGCCAGAGGCGGCTGAATTACTCTGTCGAGCACATGCAGCGTCCCGTTCGTGCAAGGAATATCTATTACCTTCATCAATGATTTGTCGGCGTAATAGTCTCCATTTGGATTGGAGAAGCTGACGCTGTGACCTTCGTGTGTTTTGACGGTGCCCATTTTTACAAGATCGGCGGCGCTGTAATTGCCATCAATGATGCAATATTCCAGAACCTGGCGCAGCTTTTTCTTGTTATCGAAGAGTTGCGAAAGGTCGTCTTGCGGATAGTGTTTGAACGCGTCGTCGCTGGGAGCCAAGAATGTAAAAGGACCAGTGCCTTTGAGCACTTTGTCGAGTTCGAATGCTTGGGTGAGACCGTCGCGCAGAGTCATGAAACGGGTTACTTCATTCTCTTTGAGAGTGTTTACGATGTCCAGTTTCTTGCGCTCGAAACCTTCTTTCTCAGAGTATTTTGTTGTCTTTGCGGCTATCTTTATGCGGGCGGACTTGTCAGAAGATGCTTTTGCGTCAACCGCATTAACCGTGCCGGCAATGCTTAGAAGCAGCGCCAGCGCAGTGGCTGCAGAATTCCGAAGCTTGGACATGATATGACCCCCGTAAAGTCCAGTAAGTAAGACCAGAATTCTAACCCTTTGGAAACTTCGCAGCGTTAAACGAAAGGGTGATGCTTGCAGTTTTCATCAGATAATCGTGGTGTTTATTCGCCGACTCTAATCGCCCTGATCTGACCTCGAACGGTTTCGGCAACCGAGTCCATATAGGCTGTATCAGAGTAGAGCTTCGCAAGCATGATGCCGCCTTCGAGGGCGGCTACGATGGAGCGGGCAACCTGCTGAGCATTAGTGGACGGCTTCAGCTCACCTTCGCTTATCCCTTTTCCAATCAGCTTTTCGAGAGTGGCGAGAATAGAATCCATGGCAATTTGAACTCGCAGTTTCATCTCCGGATGTCCATCGTCGGATTCGACGGCGCTGTTAAGCAGCGGACAGCCTCCGGGAATTGGAGAGTTGGCAGCAAAATTCTCAAATGCTTCGATGAAGGCGAACAACTTGTCTGAGGCCCTCTCTCTGCCGCTCATACAACGGCTGAATTCCTCTGCGCTAGTCTGGAATGCAAATTCAAAAGCCTCGAGCGCCAGCTGATCTTTGCTGGAAAAGTGATTGTATATCCCACCTTTTTCCAGACCGGTTGCCGACATCAGGTCCGCCATGGAGGCGCCGTAATAACCGCGGCTGTTGAATAGAGCCGCAGCTTTGCTCAGGATCATCTCGCGCGTTGCTTTACCTTTACCCATGATTTCAGTATTCGGACCGAGCGGTCTGAAATATACTCGCCGGCGATTAGCGGTGTCAAGCAAGCCGGAAACGCTTATTGTGCTTGCTTTGTATCTTGTTGCGGGAGTGGGCGTACCTTGGCCAGAATTGCGGCGAATTGCTGTTGAGCAACCTCGCTGGCCAGAACATCGGACATGCGCAAGAAGGTCAAACCATGATAGTAGCCATCATTAGGATTATCGCCCCAGCCTTTGAGCAGAGAGGCCATTCTTTCCCATGCCGAGCGGTCGTAAAGGGTGCCGGCCAGGGCGTTCTCGCCCTTTATGATCAGTCCCTGATTATTGGCTTCTTTACCGACCCATTTGGCCAGCGAATTGGGCAGCGATTGGGCAAAAGCGCCGTCTTGTCCGTCGGGCAGCTCCAGAGCGGTGAAGTGTGGAATCACTCTTGAGAAAGGACTTCTCGTTTGCAGGTTTTTGAAGACCTCCAGCAATGGACGGTATCCGTATCCGCCTGCTTCATTCCAATCATCCTTTCCGGTCGAAATCAGACCTGCCGACAATTCTGCCTCGCGCCCTGTAAGAACTACTTTGCCGTTTTCCCAGTAGCCCATGCGCCAGTGTACTCCAGGGATTTTTGCACCCAGGTCGATACCGGCAAAAGCAGAACCCTTCGAGCCGAAGACGTCCAGGGCTGTGGAGAGGACCTGGTCTCCGTGCTGTTGGAGCGATTTGCTATACCAGTCAAAGAAGTCTTTTCCGTACTGCGTGTTGCGGTAATCTCCGCTGGCATAGAAGTCTTGGGCGTTCTTCGGCGGTTCGATTTCAGCGCCATACTTGTCACCCCAGGCTTTTTTGGCCGCTTCTTCCGAGCCGTATCTTTCCACCGCGAAAGATTTGAATGACTGGCGTGCCAGGTCTGAATAGGCTTGCAGAGCGCCTCTTGTCGGCCAGCCGCTGCCGTTGTCGTGATAGTTGTAGGATGGATATCTGAGTTCGCCCGCCGGTCCCAGGCTTACATTGATTTCGGCGATGATCGGCGCTTTGCCTGCAAAATGGTTTTGAAATTCGTGGAAAACATTCCTGTAGAAAGGAAGTGCGTGCCTGGTCGCCCAGAAGTCTACATATTCGCTGCTGACTTTGCCTTGCTCGCTTTTGAATTTGCCGACATCTGGATTGGACGAGCCTGCGGCTGATTGAATTTTGCTCCATATCCACATGGGAATCGGTACATTGGCTGTATCTCCGACATTGCCGCCACACTCGTGCAGAGAGATAATCGGCACCCACTGCATGCCACGATTGGCGATTTTGGAAGAGAGAATATCGTAATACTTGAATTTGAATTCTCCCGGTTTCGGCTCGACGGCACCCCACCAGACATCAGTGCTGACAGCATCCGCGCTCAGCTTTTTCGCCCGCGCCAATTCGCTGTCATACTGCTTCCAGGCTTCCTGATATTTGGGATTCTCAGGGTCGTGAACGCTGCCGATTTCTAAGGGACCCATGACGTTCATCGTGATCATGTGTCCGTCCAGTCGGACAATTTTGCCGATTGGATTGTAGTTGCGGTGCTCCCAGGGCGTCTTTCCAGTGGCCAGTTTTACCCGCCCTGTCTCGCTTGATTCGAGCCAGATTGGTCCTCTGGCTTCAGGGAAGACATGTTTGGCTCGTACGGCTGCATCAAGTCTTTCAGGAAAGCAGGTAGCGATCAGGTCGGCACTATTGGCACCAGGACGGATACCCGGCTGACCGTCTCCAAGTCTTTGCACAAAGAGGCTCTTCACGTCGCCCAGTTTTTCGACACCGAGGACTCTCTTTATCTCCCGAACATTGAGAGTTGCATCTCCTTCATGCTTGGCTGTGAACTTGTCCAGCGCTTCTTTCCCACCTACAACGACAAATTCCCGCGCTTGGGTCGTGCGGGAAATATGCCAGCGATCCATAACGTTGGAAAGCTGTTCGCCGGGTTTCTTGATGGCGTTTTCGAGCCGCGCATGCGCCTGCGGGCTGGAAGCTTTTATGCCGGCTCCGGCTCCCAATGCGCCCACGGTTCCATCGATGAACCCACGCTCTGCGACCTTCGACCAGTCGATTGGTTTGCCTTCGGCTTGCTGGCGCATGATCTCGCCGCTGCCGCCATTGACCATGCCGAAACTGCCACCCATGACCATGCCCGATGCCAGCTGGTTTTTCACCAGATTGCCGCCCATGACTTTGTTGACGCCCTGGAAGGCTCCTTCTGCCACTCCGAACACGGCAGCATCAAAGAGCCAGGCCTGCGGGTTGATCGTCTCTGCTTTGAGGCGTGCTGCTGTCTTCAGAGGGTCCGTAAATGTCTGGCGATCGAATACGATGTCGGCGTCACGAGCGGCGATGCCCATAAAGATGCCCTTGGTCGGAGCAAAGCTGTAATTGCGAGATACCGCCCCGAAGAGTAGTTTGATCGTTTGCCCTTTTACGGCGCCGAGTGTGAAGTCCGTTACCCTTTCCATAGGCTTGTCTTCTGGGCTGGCTTTATCGAGCCCGTAAGCAACCATGGTTGTGGCAATGCCTATCTTGCCGCCGGAGAAGAGAGCCGCTGTTTTTATAAATTCAGTGCCTAGGTGGTCTAAGTCTTTGCGCTTCGCCTCATCTTTCACAACCAGTGAAAGCGTGCTGTCTACGGCGTTTTCCAGATAGGTGTGTTTGGGCTTCGGTGGTGGATTGGCTTTGAAATAGAGGTCGGATGCCTCGGCCAGATGCGAGTGCATGATTGCAGAGACGCTGGTATTCCGCTCCCCGTCAGGGGACTGATGCTGCTCGGATGGTTTGCCCTGTTCAGGCATATTCTCTGGCATTATTTGTTGGCGCTGGAATAGAGAAAACGGGATCTCTATGTAATACGTAAAAGCATCTGATCTCAATGGGGAAAGTCCCAAAAGCAGCAAGAGAATTATGGGAACCATACGCATTTTTTTGAACGGCAGCGGCTGCAAAATCTATGTTTCTTTGATGGGGTCGTATTCATCTGCTGTAAGACCGAATGTCCAGGCGACGCCCTCGCGAGCTGTTTTCGTATCGGGCGGCACCCTCAGAAAGTAGTTGTTGTAAGTGCCGTCCGGCTCTGGTGTCGAGTTGACGACATGCACGATCACGATGTCTTCGTGGTTGTCGCCGAAATGTTGCCTGTAAAGCACACCGCATTTATCGCGCTGCACGACCTGGGCGCCGGAGTCTTTGATGAATGCTTCCAGCCCGTACATCTCCAGCATCATGCGCCGGATTTCGACGTTAGGCTCATAGAAAATGAGCGTGACGTCTCTTTTGATGGCGAATTCGAGAAATCGGTCCGGGACGAATGTGCCGTGCCAGGCGAATGTCTCCCAGCCGTCTCGGTAACGCAGTGCGCCTCCGATGGCGTTATGCAATCGACCCTCATGGTCAATGCTGAGCCGTTCCGGGCGATCAATCATCAAGCAGACATCGTCGAAGGGCCACCAATAGTGGCCAAAACGGGCCAGATGGAAAAACGGCATAATCTCAGGCACTCTCAGACCGGCAGCACCAGTGATGTCGTAAAACGGCAAATCTGCGTCCAGGTTGCCATAGCCTGCCGTGGCGAATTGCCCCATGGCCGAGATGGCGAGACCGGAGGTCAGGGGGCGGTCGTCGTACTCTTCGAATGGCTTGGTTATCTCTTCTGGCAGTACATAACAGAGCTGCCCGACCAGTTTTGTCAGAAGGGCGGGAGCAGCCAACTGTCCCCAAACAAGTTCGAGATTGATATTCTCGACGCCCGGTCCGACATGCCCGACCAGTCCTGCCAACGCCGCGCGGCGAATTTGCTCGGGCACTGTCGCAAAAGATCGCTTGAGGGCTGGCGTCAGTTTCGTCTGGATGGTAGTCCACCACTGCCTGTCCCCTTTCTCCTCAATGAGTTTCCAGAGCTTGCCACTGCATTGATTTTTGAAATCGATTACAACCTGCTTGTGAACGCTCTTAGTACCTTTTGAGACCATGGCTGCAGCAATGGCACCATGAAATGGTGATTGGAACCAGACAAAATAACGGGGGGCAGCCAAACCCGCTTTTTGATAAACACTGCATACCGCTTCTTCAGCCTTGCTGCGGTCGCAAGCCGAAACGTTAAACGCTACCCCCTGGGAGCGTTCGACCACTTTCTTTACGGCTTCATCGGCGTTCTGACCGACTTCGAACTGGGCCGAGGACATACTAGTCGATTACAAGCCTGCTGGAGCCCGGGACATATTCTCTCTGCTGCACTACTCGATATATGCCGGGTTTGAGCGTGATGGCACTATGCTCTTCGTGCACCAGAATGGCGCCGTCAAGAGCTTCGATAAACCTTTCTGCGCCGTTCTGGTATAGCTTGGCAAAACGAGCATCAATGGCGTGCGCGTGACCGGTTGTTTCGCCCCAGGCCAGGACAATGCGCTCTTCGACAGCCTTTCTCTTGGCCGTCTTTGGAAGAGCCTCGACTCTTGCCAGTAACACATCTCCTTGTCTGTATGTTTCGACCATGATTGCTTCTCCGCTAGTTGCAGCTCGCTCAAGCAAGCTATTGCGCCGAGTATTTTATTGCAGGCCAGCCGGGCAAAAGGACACCGCTGTCTTCTTATACCCATTTACTCATATTTTCGAGACTTTTGTCGGGCAGGACAGTTCTCAACAGGCTGCGGCGATGAAACTTGCACGTGGCTAAGGTAAACTTTGCAGGTCAATGATGAGGGGAATTCAAATGAGATTAGTGGCCCTGGGCAGCGTAGTTTTTGCATTGAGCCTTCTGGCTGGTTCTTTCGACCAAACCAGTCAGCAATGTCTGGCTGCAACCGCCGGTGGTGCAAAGAAGTCTGCGCCGATTCCCTTGGAGCCTACTCCTTCGCATTTCCCGAATCGGGCGGTGGCGCCGTGCGACTGGACGCCATTGATGCTTTCTTCAGTTTCGACTCCGCGCCTCTTTCGTGGCAGCGACGGGCTCTACAATCTCGTTTATGAAGTGCAGATGCTCAATTACAATTCCGCCCCGTCACGAATATTGAATTTTGAGGTTCTCGATCAAAATGGGCATGTAGTCAAGTCCTATACGCCTGGCGAATTGAAGAAAAATACTCTCAATCTTAAGGATGCGAAATCCGGAAAGAAAGATGATAAGGGAAATGTTCTTGCCGCTGGCAGCTCAGGCATTGTCTGGATCAATCTCGAGTGCAAAGATCGCGAGAGCGCACCAAAAGAATTACTGCACAAGGTTGTAATCGAGACAGATTTTGCAGACAAAACGCGACGCTTTGAAAATGCGCATTTGAAAGTCAAGGTTGAGGAGAAGCCTCCAGTCGTGATTGGTCCGCCCTTGAAAGGCGGGCGCTGGTATGCCGCCGGAGGATATGCCGGGAATTTCGGACACAGGCGAGCATTGTTTCCACAGGGAAACAGACTGGTGGCCGCGCAGCGCTATGCAATCGACTGGCTGCTGATGAACGATGAAGACCATGTCTTTACAGGAGATGGTAAAGAGTGTTCACAGTATGCCGGTTATGGCAAGCCGATTATCGCAGTCGCTGACGGCACCGTATCTGGTGTTGTCGATAAATTTCCAGACCAGGTGCCCAATCATGCCACCGGCGATCAGCTAGCTTTCTATCCTGGTGGTAATTCAGCAGTTATCGATATCGGCAATGGCAATTATGCGTTCTATGCTCACATGAAGCCCGGCAGTATCAAGGTTAAAGAGGGTCAGAAAGTGAAGCGCGGTGAAGTGATTGGTCTGCTCGGCAGTTCCGGTAACTCGACTGCTCCGCACCTGCACTTCCATGTAATGGACGGTCCTTCGATTCTTGGCTCGCAAGGGGTGCCGTATGTGTTCGACAATTTTGCCGTTAAAGGAACGGCGAATGAAGAAGCGACTGAGAAAGCCATGGAGAAAGATGGCGTCGCTCCCGTCGTCAAGTCTAAATTCGATGGGAAGCATTCCGACGAGCTGCCTCGCGAAAGCATGCTGATTGTTTTTCCCGATTAGATGAGCGCCGGCGAAACAAATTTCTGTAGAATCGAGAGGTTTAGCGCTTATGTCTAAAAGACGACGCAACAAACGCAAGACGCGGATAACCCATCTGCCTCCCGGTTCTGCTCCAGGCACTCTGATTTCTGCACCGGATGCGGTGACGACCACTATTCATGTAATTGCATACGGACCGGATGGCGTTGTCGAAAATCAACTTGCCGAAGCAGCTCAGATTCGGCAGTACATCGGCAAATGGCCGGTTGTATGGGTGAACGTCGAAGGGCTTGGAAGCACGGAACTCGTCAAAGAAGTCGGGGAGATTTTCAACATCCACCATCTTGCGCTGGAGGATGTTCTTAACGTTCATGAGCGAGCGAAGATCGAGCGCTACAGCGATGATCTTTTCCTCGTCATGCACATGATGGAGTATAAAGAACACCTGGAAGCAGAGCAACTCAGTGTTTTTAGCGGCAAGCACTTTGTCGTGACGTTTCAGGAAGGACCTATCGATACACTTGATCCTGCCAGGGAGCGAATTCGCAAGGGGCAAGGGCATATTCGCAAATTGGGCTCCGATTATCTTGTTTATTCCATTATCGATTCCGTGCTCGACAATTACTTTCCAATTCTTGAAGCGTACGGAGAGATGCTCGATAAGCTGGAGGACGACATCATCAGCAAGCCGAGCCACGAAGTCGTGGCGCACGTGCATGCCGTCAAAAGAGAACTTTTGACTCTGCGCCGTGCCGTCTGGCCTTTGCGTGAAGCCATCAATACTTTGATACGCGATATGGAAGTGACTTTCTCGGAGGAAACGCGCATTCACCTGCGTGATTGCTACGATCATGCCGTGCGCATTATCGACTTTATTGAAACTTATCGAGAATTGGCAGCAGACTTGATGGATGTGTATCTTTCCAGTCTGAGCAATCGTATGAACGAAGTTATGAAAGTCCTTACCATTATCACGACTTTGTTCGTTCCACCAACGCTTATTGCCGGCATCTACGGGATGAATTTCAATACGGAGATTTCGCCCTACAACATGCCAGAGCTCAATTGGTTTTTTGGATATCCTTTCGCCTTGGGCCTAATGCTTCTGCTCACCCTTGGAGTGATCGGACTCCTCTGGTACAAGGGATGGCTTGGAGCTTTGAGCCGGCCCAGCAGTGAAAATTAGTTTTCTACCCGGCGAAAACGTTTTCAAATTCCTTTCTTTTTCTAGACTACTCTTTCAAACTGCTTGCAAATCACTTGCGGTTTGCTGTCGTGTAAACGCGCATTGCAACTGGCTTTCATGCGTTTGCTCGCTGGACTTTTTTCTGCTAGGCTGAATTTATCGATGTTGCATATATTGAGCGCCGGCGGAGCAATTCTCAGCTCAGTCCGCTGAGTCTGTGCGCCCAGCTTCTCTCTGCTTTTGGAGGTTTTGACATGAGCGAATTCAGAATGCTCGGAGCTGCGTTTTTGCTGATGATAATCTCCAGCGCGGCAGCCGCTTTTATAATGCAGCACATTGAAGCTACACCGGTTGCTCTGCTTAGCGTCACGACGATTGCCGCTTTGCTTTCCTATACTTCAGTCTGCCTTTACTGTTTGCCGCGTATACATAAGTCCGCCACTCAAGACGAGCCGGACGTCTCAATGCCTGCAGGAAAGTAAGTGGACCAGATTACTTCATATCCTTCAAACCCATTTGATCGACAATCGAGTCGAGTGATTCTGAATTGCTTTTGCGGATTGTCACATCATGGTCGTTTTGCGCGCGCTTATAACCGGGCGGAAGGTCGAAGGTTTTACTTGGTATCGAAGCTTTCGTTATAGACAGAGTCTCCAGAAGCATCTGCTTTTCCACCGGCACATTGTTGCCTGCTCCAGCGAATCCGTAGCTGCCCTTGTGGAATGTTTTCAGAGCGAGCGGAGTTGTCGCTGTCTGTGGCGTTCTATAAAGTTGGACCATTACATCGGTTCGTTCTTGTGCGCAGGGCGTTTTGTCGATCCAGTAAATACCAGCTTTTCCATAGCTGAAATCGATGGGCTTATGCATGCGAATTTTCGCTTTGGCATTTGGATCTGCGGCCAGAAAATAAACATCGGCATCGCGATTCAGCATTTTTTCCTTGCCCACTTTTACTATCGGCCAGTCGCTGGTGGCAGGCATCATGGTCCAGGTTACGCGCAGTCCGTGCTTTTTCCATACGTCCAGCGTCATGTCGTAAAAGAGCTTGCTCTGCTTGTTATAGACAAAAACTTTCCAGTCCGGTGCTTTTGCCAGAATTACAAGGTCTTTGCCCTTCTCGCTTATCCTGATTGCATCTGAGGCGAGCACTACTTCCAGCGCTCCCAGATAGCCGTGTTTTTGCTGCCAGATTTCCACTTGTTTGGTCTCCGGTGCGGCAAGGCAGAGCGTTTGCGATAAGCCGCATGCTGTTAAAAGAGCTAGCGTCTTGAGCGCTTGGAGGCATCTAAGTCTGCCGCTTAATTTGTCGGGCGTATGAAAGTCTATGCGCATGGCGACATTTTAGAACACATATACGGGGTAAAAGGAAGGTGTTCTGATGTGTATCTTGGCAACGCGAGACAGCCATTAGATGGCCGTATGCCCGCAAATGCGCTATGCTTGGAGGGTGGAATCGAGGAGGCAATTTCATGAATTTGGGCGAAAATTTGCCCAGTATTTCCTCCCCGGAAGAGTTTGCCGAAATGGTGAAGGCGGCTCTAAAGAGTCGTGGCGAAGAGCGCTCCCTTCGTTATGAGCCGGTTCGATTCGCTTTAATTGTAGAAAACGAGAGTGGCGAGCCGCAGCAGCTTTTCGGACTGGCTGCCATGTTTGACGAGTACAATACTGCTCCTGAAAGTGAGCGAAATGCGGTAGTAGACAGATACTGCGGTTTTTTCCTTGGCGTCAATCGAAATAATCTGCCGGAAACTTTTGCTGAGGCAAAAGATGGATTGATGCTGATTATTCGTCACCGTTATCTCTATCAAGTAATGCAGATGCGTCTGGCGTTAGAGCAAGGTATCACCGCCAGGAGCGATGAGCTGCCGGTCGAGCAGGAGATTCCTCACATTGTGGTGGGAGACGATTTTGCGGCGGGGCTCAGTTATGATTTCCCTGATGCAATGATTCAGATTACAGGACGTCAGCTGGCAAAATGGGGCGTGTCTTTTGATGAGGTTTATCAATGCGCGCTCGAGAATTTGAGAAAGCGTAGCGAAAAGCCTCTTGTTGAAGCAGTCTCCGGTGTATTCATTTCAAACTGGCAGGATGGTTATGACGCCTCGAGAATATTGCTGAGCGATTTGATACAAAAACTGCCGTTCAAAGGCTCTCCTGTTGCGATGCTCCCCAGCGCGGAGAATCTGGTGATGACAGGCTCCGATGATCTCGAAGGATTGGCTTCTGTTCTCAACGTAATAGAACCCATGGCTGATAAGCCTCGCTCCATGGTCGGTGTTCCGCTGATTTTATGCGGCGGAGAATGGATGCCCTTTGATATACCATCTGATCATCCACTATACGAACGTTTTCGTGTTCTGCGCATATCTGCCACCGCCCGCAGTTACGCCGATCAAAGGGGTGTCGTTTCTGAATGGCTTCAAAGTATTGGTGAACCGGCTGTTGTGACCCCGTACCTGGCGACGCAGAGAAAAGACGGCTCTGTTTCCAGTTGCAGTGTATGGTCGGAGGGACTCGCCTGCGTTATCCCTCGTGCTGATTCGGTGGTTTTTACAGGAGACAGCCAGAATTCCAACCAGGAAGTGGTGGCATGCAACACCTGGGAGAAGGTTCTGGAAGTTGTCGGCGGACTTTTGAAGCCGACACCATTTCATCCTGAGCTGTATCGCGTGACACGGTTTCCGACATCAACCGAACTTGCGCAAATAGGCATGGGCGTATCTCACTTGAAGTAGGGTCAGCGCGAGTCGTTGCCATGCCCGCTGCCGTCGCCGTCTTTGGCAAGAATCAGTGTGGACCTGACACCGCTTACTCCGACGATCGCTTTGCCCGTGTGGTCGCCGCCGCGAATACTGTAATTCGATAAATCTTCGTTGCCGGAATATTCAATGCGCCCTGGGGGTATGGAAATGGGCGGCTTCAGACGTTCTTTGAAGGCGCTTGCCATTGGGCTGTAAACCGGGTATTCCAGCTTTCCAGTGAAAGGGTTGGGAAGGGGATTGCCGAATTTCTTCTTCTTGGGATCACCCCACGGAAAGTAGTATTTGAATTTATCGTCGACTACTTTGGGAAACTTGAAATTTTCTTCTTTGTATAATTCAGCAGCCCACTGTATAGTGCGCATATTTGCCTTCACCTGTGAATCGCTGTCATTGGAAAGAACATAGGTCTGTTTTCTATTTTTAGGGTCGAGCATCGCTTTACCGTTGCCTGCACCCACCCTAACACAGAAGTCTTTGCCACTGGCGGCGATACTATATTCGACTGAACCTGGGACCATTTTACCTGGCGGTGAGCGTCGGCATTTTTCCGGATCAGTTATGTTGCCTGTGAGTATGGGCTTGTGTCTGCCGATATATGGATTGATGGGAATTGACCAGGAAGTGAATGTCTTGTCGTCGCATTCCCCGAAAATCATATAAGACATAAATGCGTCGTCTACTTTTTGGGGCAAGACTCCCTTATGGTGACTGGCGTACCGTTGCGCGGCAGAACGGACTCGCTCCGCCACTTTCATCATATATTCCTGTTTTTCTTTCTCGCTTTTGAATTGTGGGTTGACCATTTTTTCAACAGGCGCAAAAAACTCCTCGTCTTGCGCCCCGGCTCTGATACCAGGTATAGCTAATGCGAGCAGCAAAATTCCCAGAAGGAAGGATTTTGAATAAGTAGCTATAGTTCGCCTGCTTTCGATAGAGTAAATGTCTGCTGGTCATTTTTGTGACGTATGAATGCTTTGCCGTTCGGTCCACCGGCACGGATTGCATAATCTTTTCCGCCATCGATTGGATTATATTCGATGACACCAGGCTGCAGGTCACCCGGTGGGGTGAATCTCGCGTCCTTTACTGTTTTGAATGTTCCCAGCCGCGGCCACTCAAGCCTTTGAGTATAAGGGTTTCGCAAGGGCAAACCGGTTATGGTTCGCTTTGACAAGCCGGTTTGATGGTTGGGAAAACAGTTTTTGAATCCTGCATCTAAAACAGTGGGAAATTTTCCGAATTGCTCATAGTAGCTTTCGGCAGCAAATTGAACGGCCATCATGTTCGCAAGCACGGCGAGCTTTGGATCATTCGTCAGTATGTATGGTTTTTTCAAATCTCTAATAATTTCACCATTGTCTGCAGCGCCGCGAATTACATAGCCTTTACCATTTTCGATTGGATTGTACTCCGTGACACCTTTGCCGATTCTGCTTTGCCTTTGCGAATATGCTTCTTTGATGCTTTTGATTTTGCCTGGAACGGGCATTTCTCTTACGCTGGTGTATGGGTTATAGAGACAGGACAATGTCGAGAAATTTTTGTCATCGGCAGCGCCGAAAGGAAAATAACTCTGGAATGCTGCGTCAATTTTCACCGGGTAACGACCTTGATGATGCCCTGCATATCTTTCTGCTGCTGCCTGGACTTTGAACATATTTTTCTTGACGTATTCTAGTTTTTGTCCGGGACTTTCAGGCAAACTTATTTCATTGGCTGCCTGAGCCGTGCCAACCAAAGTGGTATGTGCCGCCAGAGAAAGTGTGGCAGAAACAATCCAGCAATAGGGCTTCTCGTACACTGCCGCACCATGTAAGGTTTTGCGAGGACTGATCTTATTTTAGTCGAATGGCCAATAGAATATAGAGATGAAAGGACTGGATCCTGCAAAATTGGTCATGACGGGCGACGCTGTCTTCGATAAAAGTCGCCGTTATCGCTATTCACTGTCTCGCGCCTGGAATTCGGTCCGACCGAAAGCTGCATTCGTAATGCTCAATCCGAGCAAAGCCGATGCAGAAAAGAACGACCCTACTATTTCCCGTTGCATTTCTTTTGCCGAAAATTTAGGCTGCGGTTCTCTCGAGGTGGTTAATCTGTTTGCCTACAGAACAGCTTATCCTCATGAGCTGAAGTCATGCCGTTACCCGGTCGGCAAGCTCAACGATCAGTATATTAGAGAAGCGATGATCAGTTCCTCTCTTGTCATTGTTGCCTGGGGAAATTGGGGCAGTTTACACGGACGCGACCGGCAGGTTCTCGACCTGATTTCCTCTCATAATAGGCTTTTATGTTTCGGTCTGACTCTCAGGGGGCAACCACGTCATCCATTATTTCTTCCTGCTCAAAGTGAGCTGGTGACATTGCCTCTGTAAAGCTCGTAACCCTTCTATTCTTGGCATTTTACGGCGCATTCAAAACTCTAAGGAACTTGCGGATGCTTCACGCGTCTCTCCGGCAGGTTTCCCGAAAGTGGATTAAATGGGGCAGGGCAGGGAGACTGTTGACGTGGAGTAAATTATGTCCAAGAGTTTTATTTCAACATCTCGAATGATATCTGGATCGCTTCTTGTAGGCACGACTATCTGCCTTCTTTGCTCGTGCTCGCAGAAAGTCTCGGAGACAAGTCATAGCGGGGATGGCTATACGGAGCGTACAGAAGTCGTGCGCGAGGGCGACCACCTGAAAACGACGACTGTGACTACTGAAGTCGATCCTGTCAATAAGGACGACGTTCGTATAACGACTTCAGACTCAGATGGCATTCATGTTCGCTTGCCTGACGATGATGAGCCCTACGATGGGCGCACAAGGGTTCGCGCACCGTTCGTAAAAATGGATTCCGACGATAACAGTGGCTCAGTGCATTTGCGCGCGCCTTTCGTAAAAGTAGACAAGAACGGATATGGCGACAAGGTTCGCGTCAGGATCCCTGGCATTCACATTAATGCCGACTAGAGAATCAGCCGATTATTGAAAGGAAAAGGATAATGGATAACGAATTTGTGCATGAGTTCAATTCGCTTTTGGCGGGAGAAAGAAGCTCTGTGGAGACTTATGATCTGGCGCTTTCAAAGGCGAAGCAAGCAGACGTTTTGGAGACGCTCACCTACTGCCGCAATAATCACATGGCCAGAGTGGCTTTATTGACCAGCCATGTCTTGTCCATGGGTGGCACACCGGAGGAAGGCACTGGTCTCTGGGGCGGCTTTGAAAAGTTCGTCCAGGACAGTGCGGGCAATGAGCGCGATGCTGTTGCTATGCTCGAGCAAGCCGAAGCAGAACGTCTCGTCAATTACGAATCTCAACACGAAATCGTAATTGGACCTGTCAAAGTTTGCCTAGCCAACGAGCTGTTGCCGGCGCAACATGAAACACACCTTGCCCTCAGCACTCTACTCAAGAATCTACCGGAAGTGAAAGCTGCTTAGCCCTGAAGGCTTGCAGTCCGAAAAAGTTAGACCGCCAGCATAATCTTCGTTCTGCCGAACGGGGATTTTTGCATCTATACCTGAGCGGAACTAATGAAGACCTTTTCGGTCTAGATCGCCAGCATGCAGAAAGGGCAGCGAGGAGACATTGTAATGAACAGGATATTGAATGCAATATTCGGACTTTCATCCGAATCGGGGCAAGCCGCTCATGCCGACATCGTCGAGATGCTCAAGGCCGATCATCGTCGTGTGAGCGAACTTTTTGCGAAGTATGAAAAATTGCCGGCAACTGCGACCCGCGAAAAACGCAAAGTCTTGAGAGAAATTTTTGCCGAACTAGATATCCATACAAGGCTGGAAGAAGAGCTTGTCTATCCGGAGGTGGAGGGTGCTGAAGAGCATGTAGTGGAAGCACGCGAAGAGCACCATGTCATTGATTTGATCATTGCCGAGATCAAAAAGGTTCGTTCAATGAATGAAAAAACTGACGCGAAAGTCAAAGTTTTGAAAGAAATGATCGAGCACCATGTCAAAGAGGAAGAGTGGGAGATGCTTCCCAGACTTCCGCATGATGAGCTCGAAGAGATAGGCGCTCGAGTGAAGGTTCGCAAGGACGAATTGCTGGGCAAGGAATTTCCCGAGAAACATATGGAGAGGGCGGGCGTTCAACCTGTCGAAGAATTGTACGGCGGCAGTGAATCAGGAGAAATTTCTGACGAGCAGAAGCCTTCACAGTCATCTGATTCGAGCGATCAGAAAGAAAAGCAAAAAAATAAAACCAGGCGCAAGAAAAATTCCGCAGCATAACTTCAAAATAGATCGAGGACAGATATATGACTTTCTCAAGACCTTCTACTCCGCTCTGGGATGATTCCACGGCTATGCCGGAATTCCAGCCTCTGGCCACTAATACCAGCTGTGATGTGGCAATCATAGGCGCGGGGATCACTGGTCTTACAGCGGGTTATTATCTGGCCAAAGAAGGAAAAGATGTACTTATTCTTGATGATGGTGCACTGGCCGGCGGGCAAACAAAGCGGACCACGGCGCATATCACCTCGTTTTTGGATCGCCGATACGAAGAATTAGTTCGTACTTTCGGTCTGGAAAAGGCGACCAAAATTGCAACCAGTCAGATGGAGGCGGTTTGCGACATCGGCCATATTGTTGCGTTGGAGCGTATCGATTGTGATTTCTCGCATGTCGACGCATTTCTTTTGCTTGGAAAAGATGGGAAAACCGAGGATCTGTTTCAAGAGATGCAGACCATGCAAAATATCGGATTCAACAATGTAATTTTCGGTGAAACTTCGCTCTGGGCGCACAGAGAGATTCCCTATCTAATGCTCAGCCACCAGGCACAGTTCGACATCCTCAAATACATGTATGGTCTTACCGCTCGTATTACCGAGTTAGGTGGTCGCATTCATTCCGACACTCATGTCTGCGGTTTTGAAAAAGGAATGCCGGCCAAACTGACCACTGCCAACGATCGCGAGATAATTGCTCAGAATGTGATTGTAGCTACGCATACTCCTATAACCGACCTGATTTCAATTCATACAAAACAGACCGCCTATCGCACCTATGTTATTGCTGCTCAGGTTGAACAAGATCTGGTGCCGCCTGGTCTCTTTATGGACACCGAAGATCCGTATCACTACATCAGGAGCGTTCAGAAGGGCGACAAGGTTTATGCGGTGATTGGTGGAGAGGACCATCGCACCGGTCAGGAATCCAATTATGACGAGCGTTTCGATAAGTTGGAAGAGTGGTCCAGGATGATGCTTCCACAAATTGGTCCCATTGAGTACAGATGGTCGGGGCAGGTGTATGAACCTGTGGATGGACTGCCTTTCATTGGCCGAGATCCTGGACAGTCGGATAATTTCTATGTCGCCACCGGCTTCTCCGGCTCTGGTATCACCAACAGCACTCTTGCTGCAAGAATTCTCTGCGATCAAATCCTTGGCAGAGAAAATCCATATTCCGAAATATATGATCCAAGTCGAAAAACAGCGGCGTCCTTGGCTGAATATCTTAAGGAAAACGTCAATTCAGTCGCTCAATACTCGAAATACTTTGCCGGCGGACAGGTGGCATCTGCAGACGAAATACCCCCAGGGGAAGGCGCCATCATTGCCAGGGGGGTACAACATTTTGCCGTATACAAAGACGCTAATGGCGTTGTAATTGAATGTTCTGCTATCTGCCCGCATGCTAAGGGTATCGTCTGCTGGAACTCAGCAGAAAAGACCTGGGACTGCCCTGCTCACGGTTCGCGCTTCGAGTGCACAGGCGAGGTGATCGATGGTCCTGCAAACACTAATTTAGAGGCGAAGCAAATCAGTGGCGAGCAGGATGACTTCATGCAAATGCCTCTACCACTGAAGAATTTGGATCAAACCGCCTGAAGTTTCAAGCTGGGGTTTTCCCTATAAGTGTTAAGGAACATGCAATGTATATGCGTGTCTTTAAGTGCAGATGTGGAGATGGAGGCGAATATAATGAAACCCAGTTCCGAACAAATATTGAACGAAAGTGCATATTCAGTGACGCTGTT
>CAZBOX010000023.1:0-20779 GCA_964493595.1 uncultured Candidatus Obscuribacterales bacterium
TGTAGACTTCGGCGATGATGAAGGCGTTTTCCTTGTCGCCGGATGCGCTGAATGAGATGAGTTCGTTGGCGCCGTCGAGGATGCTGAAGGTGAGGTCCTTCACTTCCGCGAAGGTCTTCGGAGTTTCCGGGTCGATGGTGAGCGTGATAGCCACCTTCTCCACGTCGGCGGGTACATCGGCAAGCGAGATGGTCAGCTCGTGCGTATAACCGTCCGCCGCGTTTTTCTTGTCCGAATATTTGACCGAGCCTTCCGGTGAGCTGGGTGCTCCGTAGAATACGAAGTCGCTCTCGCCGCGCACCTTGCCGGTGGCGTTGAGAAGCAGAGCGGAGAGGTCGGTATCCGGTCCTTTGTGCTTGGCGCGGATAGTGATCTTTGAGGTGGGCAGATTGGCATTTCCGCCCTTCGGCAATGCTTGTGGCATATGTGAATTCGCTCCTGGTGTGAGACGCGCACTGCATGTGCACGTCTCGGCTTTTCTGAAAACCGACTCAGTCGGTTCAGATTAGACCGCCAAAAATCTGTCAGGATTTCGACGGCACCTGTGCACGCACCCATTCGCCGAAAGCCGACGGATTGCGCGTTTGCACAAAGAGGGTTCCCGGACCCTTGAAACGGCAAACAAGCCATTCTCCGCTGGTCGCGGAGGAGAACCAGCCGGATTTGGCGGCTTTCTCCAGCTTGTAGCTCATGGTGTCGGTCCAGGCCACCAGATGCCCGTTGTCGACGACGAATTCCTCGCCGGCGGGGACATCGATTTCCTGGATTGCACCAAACGCAGAGACGGCGATCTTGCCGGTGCCCTGTGTCTTCTGCACGAAGAAACCGGCGCCGGAGAAGAATCCCTTGGCCAGGTTCTGCATCTGCGTGTCGATATCGGCACCACCCATGGCGGCAAGAAAGGCGCCGCGTTGGAGCAGATACTGGTTGCCGGGCTTGACGCTCAGTACCTTGATGTCGCCCGGAAGCGACGGGGCAAGCAGGACCAGTCCGTCCTCCTGCTTTGCCGTCAGCACCTGGACGAAGAACTTCTCGCCGGCCAGGAAGGCGCGCTTCAAGCCGCCAAATATGCCACCATCCATTTTGCCTTCGACAGTGACTTTGCCGCTCATCGCGACCATGGCGTTCGATTCAGCCTTAACAGCTTCGTTCTGTTTCAGGCTGACTTGCAGAAGGGCACCACTGCCCTCGTGGTGAATCTCATGTTCCATTGCCACCTCCTGGGGATAGAGGAACGTTGTGGTTTCGAAATGTTTCGCTCTGCAAAAAGGACGAAAAGGGGAGAGGCGCATGTGATTGCATCCCTCCCCTCCCGTCTTCTGCTAGTGCTTTTCGCCCAGCTGAATCAGCTTCGGTCCGAAGCGATCCAGATGCTCGTGATCTTCCGGCGGCATCTCGCCCAGCAGCGGTTCACGCTTGCCGTTCGAGCCATCCGGATAGGGATAGATCTCGGACACCTTTGTCGACACCAGAGGCGCCGTCACCACGCTGATGTGGTTGCGCGTCAACTCCCAGGGAGTGCGCACGCCGATCGCCTTGAGAATGATGAGCAGATCGCGCTGCAGCACCATGTTGTAGTTGGCGGTGCGGACGTACTTGTCCTCGGGGTCGAGACCACGGCGCAGGCGCGGGTCCTGCGTGGCGATGCCGACAGGGCAGTGGTTGGTGTGGCAGCGCTTGGCCATGATGCAGCCCAAGCCACCGATCAGGTTGCCGCGAGCGATGTTGACCATATCGGCGCCCATGGCGATGGCCACGGCAACATCCGAACCTTTGGCGATCTGTCCGGACGCAATCAGCGTGGTCATGTTGCGAACACCGTGCTTGCGCAGGATGTTGTCGACCACGGGAATCGAGTGCAGGATGGGCTCGCCCATATGATCAGCCAGCGCCACGGGAGCAGCACCGGTGCCGCCTTCGCCACCATCGATGGTGATGAAATCCGGACCTTCGCCCGTCATGGACATCAGCTCGGCAATCTCTTCGATGTGCCGATCTTGCCCAACGACGATTTTGATGCCGACCGGTTTGCCGGTCAGATCTTGCAGCGCTTTGACGAACTTGAACATGGACGGGACGTCGCAGAACTCATCCCAGGCGTTGGGCGAATAGCAGTCCTTGCCCATCGGAATCTGACGGAAGTCCGCCAGTTCGGGAGTGATTTTTTCCTTCGGCAACTTGCCGCCCTGGCCCGGTTTGGCACCTTGAGCCAGTTTGATTTCGAACATGACGATCTGGTCGTCTTCGGCAAGCTTGCGAACCTTGTCGAAGTCCAGCCCGACTAGCTCGTCTTTGCGAGCCTGGTCGAGCAGCATTTCGTTGTCGAGACCGTTCAGGTAGAACTTCTCGGCGACGCGACGCAGATCATCCATGTCGAATTCGCCGGTGTTGACACCGACGATGCGCAGGCAGTCCTTTAGCGACTTGCGAAAGCCGAACTTGGCAGGACCGATCTGCAGGACGATGCGACCGCCGCCGACCACCACCGGTTCGGGCTTGACCGGGCGAACACCGCGGCGCAAGCCGAGGTTCCAGCCAATCAAAGCCTTGTAGTAGTGGAAGACCTGGTCGATGGTGACGCGCTTGGTGACGCCGTTCAGGTGGTAGGGAGTCAGACCGCCTTCACCGGTGAGCATGTGGACATTGGCCAGCTTGGCACCGGAGGAGAGAGCCGCCACTGCTTCAGCCGAGAGCGCTCCCCAGCTCATGCCCGAGATGTTGATCGGCCAGGCGCAGTGGTAGGGCTTGCGGCGGTTCTTGCCGATGACTAGCGGCGGCAGGCGATTGCCTCTGTCCTTCTTTTCCGACACCGGAAACATCTCGTTCAGCAGGTGCACTGCACCGACTGCACGCTGGTCGCGGCTGGAGCCGAAGCCCAGGTTGTAATTGACGCCTTTGCCGGCACGATACATGAAGCGCCGTGTCTCGCGGTCGTAAGGACGTTCCTCCGTATCGGACATGAACCAGTACTGGCGAAGCTCATCACCGATGAGCTCGAAACCATAACGGCACCAGCCGAGAACAGGGAAATTGCGGCGGATGGCATGCTTGCGTTGCAGGTAGTAATCGTCGATGCCGACGAGCGCCAGGAACGCAATCAGACCGAAGATCAGTCCGGTCATCGGGTTGAAGTAGTGCCAGCCGCAGAACCAGGCGACAATTGTGCCGGTGAGGGCCAGCGGAAGCAGGACGCTTCGCTTCAACGAGAATTCGAATACCGCCAGTTGTACGAGGAATGCCAGGAGGGCAGCCAGAACTGCCGCCGGCAGACCGATATAGTATCCGGCAACCAGGCCGGCGATGAGCGAGCCTGAGGCAAGCGCATGTTTGTGCTTCTTCAGGTCATGGATAGCGAACACCGAAAGCGCGCCCAGAAGAGTGAACACGAGTGCCAGTGAATGACCACCCTGTGACCATCCGAAGAGCCCAGCCAACAGTGCCGTAACGATAGTGGCGAGAGTCCAGAACATGGTGATTTTCTCCTTGAACTAGAGGTTTTCGCGGCCCGGGCGTTTTGCTCCGAAGCGGCGCCTCTTATCCAGAAAGATGATGCTGTCTCGGTTTCGCCACGCTCACACGATATGAGCGGGAACCGACAACTTGCACCACCAGTAGTACCGTTCGAGACTTGCCGGCGTCGACCTTGGTGGAACGCATTAGCGTCTCCACACGAAAGTAAAGGCGTCAGCAAGAAGGATGTACTCAGCGAAACGTCGCATGACGTCCCGCTTACCGAGAGGTTTAGAGTGAAGGGATGAGTGCGACCCGCCCTCTCTCATCAGGCGTCGGGAGAGAGCAGCTGCTCTCTCCCGCGCCCGGATGATGAAACAGGGAGGGCTCAGGCTGCCGATCGCTCGACTTCAACGAGGATGACGCGCGATGGCATCGTGTCCCAGCTTTCGGGTCCGATGCCGAGATAGCCGGCCAGGCTATAGGAATCGAAGAGACGGCACCATTCTTCTCTGGTGCAGCGCTCCTCTTCCCATTCGCGGTCTTCGATGGCGGCATTGAGCCCGTCCCAGCCGGAGCCCTTTTCGCTTGCCGATTTGACGCGGAAGGATGTGGTGCGTTTCATTGCTTCGACGCAGCACGGCCGCGTGCAGTGCTCGTGTGAACGCGTGTGCAAGTCGAGCTCGGGGAGCACGACTTCGTCCCCGGTCCGGGGAACGGCGTTCGTTTCGGCGAGCCGGCATTCGAAAAGACAATCGCCCGCTGCGAAGAGGAGGGCGACGGTGGCTTGGGATGCGGTTTGGCTCATGCTTTTCCTCTATTGTCTTTTGCGTTCGCAAGCGCGCCTGCGCCTGCGTGAAAAACAGCCGTGCGCTCGAACTGAGCAGCACAGCTTGATCGCATGAGGCATTCTTCTCATGCGGGATACGTGAACTGCGGTATGGCCTCGAGCCTGCGCCGAGGAGATACCGCAATTCACGCAAGAAAAACTGCAAGGGGAGCCCGTTTCCGGGCCCCCTCACAGCGCGAGAGACGCAGGCCGCGCCGCTCGCTATCGATGCTTAGCTCAGGCCTTTGTCGAAGCCAGAGCCTTCGCCGACGTCTCGAGGTACGAGGTCAGCTTGGGCGTCTCGCTCTGACGCAGACCGACGTTGACGCTGAGGCGCTCGATCATCTGAGCGACCGCCATGTCACCTTCCTTCACCTTGTTCTTGGCGAAGAATTCCTCGACCTCCTTCTGCAGCTCCGGAGTGTCCAGAGCCGAGCAGGCAGACACCATGCGAGGCACGGCGTTGTCGGGGTAGGTGGCGACGATCTTCTCCCAGTTGTCGCGCATGAAATCCCAGGCGGTTTCGCCGGCGTGCTCCGAGCCGATGATGGCGGCCAGGATGAACGGGGCGTCCTGCGTGCGGATCTCGCCGGAGAGCGTCATCTCGATTGCCTTCTTGTACAGGCTCTCCTCGCGGAAGTTGCCGAGCGCTCCGAGGAAGCGCAGCTTCTCCTGCGTGGTGGGGGCCTTCTCGGACAGAGCCAGGAACTCGTCGAAACGAGCCTGGTCGCCGATGTACGAAAGCGTGCTGATCAGAGCAGGCACGACGTTGGGGTCGACCGAGTTGCGGTCGGCCTTCCAGGCGTCGAACTGCTTGGCGGCTTCCGCACGGACATCCTTGTCGGAGCCGACGGTGCCGAGCAGACCGATGAGGGTGCCGCGCAGCTGAAGCGTGTGCACCGACTCACCTTCCTTGGGCTTCCAGCCGAGCTTGTCGAAGACCGGCCGGACGGTGTCGCGGATAGCCTGCTTGAACGCCTGGCGGTGATCGCCGGACGTCAGTCCGTAGACCGTGCGCAGAGCGCCAGAGATGACCGCCCAGACGTTGGCGTCGGTCTCGGTGGAGAAGCTCTTCACGAGGTCCAGGTATTCCGTCGCTGTCATCGAGTTCTCGCTGCGCGCGCGGACCGAAGCCCACGAGTCGTTGACGAGGTTGAAGCGCTCGATGATCTGCAGCGTGTTCTGCACGTCGGCCAGAAGCTTGTTGCGCAGCCCATCGCTGTAGTCGACGCGGTAGAAGCCCGAACCGCCGGCGTTGAGCACGACGTAATCGAGCGGCTTGTCGCTGAGCGTGAGCGTGGTGGAAGCCTCGTTGACGAGAATCTTCTTCTCGACCACCTCGCCACCCGCCGAGTAGCGGATGTGCAGCGGCAGAGGCCACACGTCGTTGTCGCCCGCGGGCAGGAACTGGAACTTGCTCTGGCTCACCTTGATGGTGCCCGGCTTGTCGCCTTCCGAGACGGAGACGACCGGGTGACCGGCGGTCTTCCACCAGAAATCCATGAGCATGCGGACGGGGATGTCCTTGCCGTCGACCTTGGCGCCTTCCTCGAGCGCGTCCCACAGCTGCGACACGGTCGCGTTGGCGAGCGCGTGGCGGCGGAAGTAGATACGCATGCCGGTGCGGAAGGTGTTGAAGCCGGCGAACTGGATGTACTGGAAGAGCAGCGAACCGCCCTTTTCGTACGTGATGGTGTCGAAGAACTGCTGGATGTCATCCGGGTGGCTGACGGGGATCTCGACAGCGTGAGTGGACTTCAGCGAGTCGAGCGCGAAGGCGCCCGCACGGTCGATGCCGAACTCGTTGTAGACGTGCCACTCGGGGAACATGTCGTTCATGGACAGATAGGCCATGATCGTGGCGAACGACTCGTTCAGGCCGAGGCCGTCCCAGTCGTCCATGGTCACTTCGTTGCCGTTCCACTGGTGAGCCAGCTCGTGCAGGATGACCTCGCAGACCCGGGCCAGTTCGGCATAGGTCGCGGTCTTCTTGTTGACGAGCAGGGCCGTGTCACGGTACGTGATGAGACCGGTGTTCTCCATCGCGCCGGACGCGAAGTCCGGGATCGCGATCATGTCGATCTTGTCGCCGCCGAAGTACGGACGGTCGAAGAAGTCCTCGTACCACTTGACACCGAAGGCGCCGACCTCGAGCGCGAACTCCTTGAGGTGGTTCTTGCCCGGGATGGACCAGATGCGAATTTCCTTGCCGTTCGCCCAGACCGGCTCAGACGACTCGAACTCGCCGACGCAGAACGCCACGAGGTAAGTCGACATGATGGGGGTGCGAGCGTAGGTAACGATCTTCTTGCCGTTGCCCAGCTTCTCGGTCTTGATGTCGCGGCCGTTGGAGAGCGCCGTCAGGTGCTCGTCCACGATCAGCTGGACATCGTACGTAGCCTTCATCGCCGGCTCGTCGAAGCAGGGGAAGGCCTGCCGCGCGTCGGTCGACTCGAACTGCGTGGTGTAGATGTTGTGAGTCTCGCCGGCGTCGTCCTTCCACTGGCTGAGGTAGAAACCCTTCAGCTTCGTGTTGTGGATGCCGGTGAAGCTCAGGTGGAGCTTGCCCTTGCCCTCGGGAACGATGCCATTGAAAGTGATGATGGCGAACTCGTTCTTGGGATCGAGCGTGACGGTGCCCTCGAGCCGCTTGCCCTGCTTCGTGACGAAGCTGGCCGAGTGGATGTCGAGGTTGGCAGAGTGCAGAACGATGCGGTCGGTCGAATGAAGGACCTTGACCTTCACTTCCTCCCGGCCGGTGAACTTGTAGACCACCTCTTCGTTGTCGCCCGACTTGGTCGTGACCTTGATGCCGGGAGTGAGCGTGATCTTGTAGTTGATGGGCTTGACGTGCTTGGGCAGACGGAATTCCTTCTGCTTGGACACGGAGAGCCCCTTACTGTGAAGCATGCACATATTTGACTCCGATCATGTTTTTGCTGCTGCTTTTGAGGCAGCGGACGTTGGAGTTGCAAGTAAAAACCCTCCGAGAACGCTTACGCGTTCTGACACAGAACACTATCGTGTGTCCGGTGCCCTCGGATTGCACTTTCGCGCAGTCCAATTCCGACCACTTCTTTAACTGGAGATCATAACTACTTGGTAAACCTTTTGCCTTAGTCGCGCGACGACGGGCGCACGACAAGATGTCGCGGGCGCGCATACGGAAACTCGGGCAGACAGGAATTTGTAGTTAGGGACCAGAAAAAAAATCGAAGGAATAAGGGATCTAGAAACTATTACTAGAAGTTCTTGATAATCAAATCAAAGCTGCTTAATAAGATCTGCGCACCAATTTGCAAACCAGGCAAAGCTAGCGAAACGCTGATGTCAAGCGGGTGACATGTAATTGCCAAGTGGAAAATTTCGGCTTTTGCTATCTGCGCGAGTCGCTAAAAGAACAAGCTCATAAACGCCAAAAAACCAAGTTGTCAATGATTTTTGCAAATCACGCTATATGCAACGCATGTCCGGCGCTAGTTGCGCAGATCACAACGACAGATACAAAGACCTGGAAATCATGAGGTTTCTGACTTTTCTTTCAGAACTTCTCCTGACAACTAAATATGCCTCTTTTTATTCTCTTTTGTTGAGAACTCTGTGATGTCACGGGTAGTGTCATCTCCTAACTTCTTTCTTTTCAGTCAACACATAAGGCATCAAAAACCTACCCGCGCCCGGCTAACAAGTCATTTCACTCAGGCTCTGTGCCCGAAGAGTGATACTGCGCGCGGTGTGTTGTAAAGAGATAGAGGTTTGTCAAGTAGTTTCGCTGGGCATTTTCGGTATTCAGCTCGCGCTGGCAACCTCTGCGTGATTTGAATTACCAGCATTGTCTTCAGCGGATCTGCTCACTGCCGCGCACCCCTTCGTCGAGAAGTCCCGGTGCGCGGTTTCTTTTGCTCGCAGCACACCAGCTGTCAATTAACTCCAAGCACTGCTTGGAAGACATAGGAAGACTTTAAATGAAACGCTCTCGTTCGCATCAGGGGATCATCCCCCCGTACATCCTGCTGCACCTGTCGAATGCCTTCCCGGATGACCCGTCGTATCTCTGGACTCTGGACGAGACCCGGAAGATGCACCTCAAGGGTCTGCGGAACGTCGTTCGCTACCGGCTCGCCAACGGCAAGTCGGAAGTGCAGATCTACGACTGCAAGAACTCCACTCGTCTGCCCGGCACTCGTGCCCGCTTCGAGCAGGACAAGGCAGTCGCCGACAACATCGTCAACATCGCCTTCGACTACCATGCGGCTGTCCGCGACTTCCTGAAGCAGGAGTTCGGCGTCGACTCGTACGACGGCAAGGGCGGCAACCTGATCGGTTCTGTCCATTACGGCTACAAGTACAACAACGCCTTCAACAACGGCCGGCAGATGGCCTACGGTGACGGCGACGGCCGAGTCTTCAAGACGTTCGTGCTGCTCGACGTTGCCGGCCACGAGTTCTTCCACGGCGTCACCGGTCAGTTCTCGGGCCTCGAGTACTACGGTGAGAGCGGCGCGCTGAACGAGTCCATCTCGGACGTGTTCGGCGTCATGCTGCGCCAGTGGCTGAAGGGCCTGACCGTCGACCAGGACTCCTGGCTCGTCGGTCCCGGTCTGTTCGTCGACCCGAAGCAGCGCGCTCTGCGCGACATGCTCAACCCGGGCACGGCCTACAACGACGCCAACATCGGCAAGGACCCGCAGCCCGATCACTACGATCGTCGCTACAAGGGCTCGTCCGACAACGGCGGCGTCCACATCAACTCCGGCATTCCGAACAAGGCGTTCGCCACGTTCGCGCGCTCGCTGGGCGGCTACGCCTGGAAGTCCGCGGCCGGTAAGGTCTGGAACGAGGCCAACACGGGCAAGCGCCGGGTCAAGTCGGACTGCGACTTCCACACCTTCGCTCAGACCACTGTCGACATCTGCCGCGCCGACTACGACGCGGAGACGACCGACAAGCTGATCGCGGCCTGGAAGCTCGTCGGCATCAAGACGAAGTAATTCGTCTCTATCGAATTCGGCTCGGAGGCGGGATATTCGCCCGCCTCCGGGTTTCTATCCTCAAGAGCGATGATGAGCTGCAGCGCGTTGCTGCGGCTCGGCAGGGCAGGCGAAATTTCGCTTGCCTGTTTTTGCAAAATCGAATCTTTCTCTCAACGAACGCCCTCGCTCTGAGCGCGTTCTCACCCGAAAGACGAGTCTCTACGACTCAAGAAGGAGCTCAATATGAGCAACAAAACTGATAACAAGCCCGAAGTCAAGTCGGGCGGTCTCGCTGAAGACGTTCTGCGCCAGGCTGGCAAGTCCGATGAGGAAGCCGGTAGCATGGGCAAGATCGACCGTGCCGAGGACGAGCTGGAAGCCACGCTCGATCCGAAGTTCCGCACGGAGAACAGCCCGGTTCACCAGGCCATCTGGAATCGCCGCACGCCCGTCAGTCTGTTCAGTGTTCCCAACTCCGCCACCGCCGGCAACTCGCCTGCTCAGGTGGCCATCGAGAACTGCATCCGCGTCGTGAAGGGTCACATCTCGGCCGGCACGCTGTTCGACAGCAATGGCAAGGTCTCCGACCAGGTCCTCGCCGACCTCGCTACCCAGGGCTACTGGGGCATGCTCGTCGACAAGAAGTACGGCGGGCAGGGTGCGTCCATCACGGACTTCATGAACCTGGTCACCCGCATGGCGGCCGAGGGCGAAGCGACGACTGCCGGTCTCAACTCCATCCACGAGTGCATCGGCGCCGTCGACCCCGTGGTCGGCTACGGCACCGACGAGCAGAAGGCTCGCTTCCTTCCGAAGCTGGCTTCCGGCGAGGCTCTCTCCGCTTTCGCTCTGACGGAACCGGGTGCCGGTTCGGACCTCACCGCGGTCAAGACCACTGCTGACCCGGACGGCGAAGACTTCGTCGTCAACGGCGAGAAGCTGTTCATCAGCAACGTCGCCCCGGGCCGCACGATCGGTCTCGTCTGCATGATCCCCGTCCTGGACAAGGACGGCAAGCCGAAGGTCGGCAAGAACGGTGCCATCGAGCGCCGTCACGCCGTGCTCATCGTGGATCTGCCGAAGGAGGAGAACGAGAACTTCAAGCTCGTCAACTACCCGATCCACGCGGTGAAGCACATCTACAACCGCGGCATCATCTTCACCAACTTCCGCGTGCCGGCGAAGAACTTGCTGGTGCCGCCGGTCGGTGACGGTCTGACCATCGCCTACCACGGTCTCAACCGTGGTCGCGTCGCTCTGTGCGCCAACGCCGCCGGCGTGATGCGCACGCTGCTGACCAGCATGGTTCCGTGGTCGCAGTACCGTAAGACCTACGGTGAGCCGATCAAGATGCGCGCGCTGGTGAAGCGCCGTGTCGCTCGCGTGGCCTCTCTCATCGTCGGCGCCGACGCGCTGCGCGACTGGGGCAGCTACCTGCTCGACGAGGGTTACCGCGGCGAGCTGGAGTGCGTGATCGCCAAGATCTACGCTTCCGAGGCTCTCATCGAGACCACCCGCCTGGCGCTCAAGACGCACGGCGGTCGCTCGTTCCTGGGCGGTCACATCATCGGCGACAACCTGCACGACTTCTTCGCTCCCTCGATCTACGAGGGCGAGAACGAGATGCTGGCAATGGCGTTCTTCAAGTCGCTCATCAAGCAGTTCGGCACCAAGTACATGGGGCCGATGCTCGCCAAGTCGGCTGCGCTCGGCATCAATCTCAACCAGTCGCCTGCGAAGGTGACGTTGCAGATGGCCACCCGCCCGGACAAGGCCTTTAAGATGCGGAAGGAAATCCTTTCCGTGGTCGGTCGCGCTCTCGGCATCGAGACGCGCTTCAGCGACAAGCAGAAGGTCAGCGGTCTGGACGGTCGCCTGCAGGCGCACGTCGACTTCGCTCTCGGTCAGTTCGTCAAGAACGGCAAGGACCTGTACCGCACCATGCTCACGCACGGCCTGAAGCTTCAGGACGAGCAGGAGCTCATGGTCGACGTGCTGTCCATGCCGATCCAGCAGGCGGTCACCATGCTCGTGACGGCGCTTCACGCGCACGCCAAGGGCGATGAGGGCACCAAGCTGGCCGCCGACCTGCTGTGCATGGATCTCCGTGCGCAGATCACCGGCAAGGCTGTGAAGACTGACGGCAAGACCTACCGCAAGTACCTCCGCACGGCCAACAAGCTGGCGGACCTCGTGGTGAAGGGCGAGTTCAAGCAGCTGGACGGCACGCTCGAGACTGCGATCCTCCGTCAGTACGACGGCAACGGTCGCACGATCACGCGCTAATCGCTCCTGCTGATCAAGCCGCCGCCGGGCGACTTGGATAGACCTGGAAAGTCGGCTCGAGGCAAACTCCTCGGCCCGGCAAATACGGATATCCGAACAGCCTCAGGCTGACCCGGCATTTTTCTCCAGTCGAGAATGCACTTTGCGTTTGCACCGAATATGGTGTGATTCTCGATGCGAGAAGTCGCGGCTTCGGCTGCGGCAAATGTTCAGTGCATCGCCTCTAGCGGTGCCCAAATTGTCCGATACGGGTGATGAGGTCTTTGTGCCTCATCACCCTCTTTCGTACTGCTCCGAATTCGGCGCAATCGGCTCTCTTCGTGGGAGCTGATCGGGCGCCTTCGACCAACAATAGGAGCCCAAACAAATGAAGTCTAAGCAGATCAGACTCGAACTCAAGCCACGTGGCGCGCGCAAGCATGATCACATGCATGTCCCTTCCGGGGACTGCTGCCGCAACCACATGGTCGTTGTACCTGGCACCGGCGACGAGAACTTCAAGTTCCCGCCTGTTCAGGAACTCGTCATTCGCGCTCTCAATCGGCTGTCCAAGCCGGTCGAGATCGAGGAAACGGATGACACCGCAAACCCTACCGAGGGGAGCGACGGCACCGGTAACAGCGGAGAGAAGGCGCGCGCCAGCGTGCACACTTCCGAGAAGAAGCTCACCGTTGTGACGCATGACGGCCGGCGCTCCCTTCCCAACGTCCGCAAAGTGACGGTCAAGTACGAGCACACGTTCGTACCGGGCCTGCCGACCGACGGCGTCGTGCCAGTGCCGCTCCTGCCGCGTCCGGTTGATCCGGGCAAGGCGAACGGTGCCACGCTTTTCACTGCCGCGCAGGCGCTGCGCGAAATCATGGATGAGGGGCGTTTCGACGCCATCATCGCCGACCGTTTCGACCCTCTGGCCGGCGCCGTCAACTGGGCGCGCCTGCACATGGAAGAGCGGTTCCAGCCGGCTATCGAAAGCCTGAACGGACAGCTTCTGCAGCTGCGCGTGCTGTATAAGGATGCGCTCCCGCGTGTTCTGACGGTGCTGGCAGCGCAGAACCCCGACGTCGCAGAGCAGATGCTTCTGCAGGTCGCCGTGCAGGTGCTCGACGAGGAGCTGGCGCAGATCCTAACCGTACTGCGTATCTGGACCGATGCTTTCGCTCAGCATCGCGACCAGATGTACGAGCAGCTCGGCGCCGTTCGCCAGCTCGTCGAGGAAAGCTACATGCTCTTCCGCGGCGAGGCCCTGGATGGTGAAGCGCATGGCAAGAAGGCCAGCGTGCATACCACCGTCTTCCAGGTCGGCAACGTCTTCGTGGCGCGCTTCGGTCATCTCGGTCCGGCTACCTTGCCGGCCAAGGGTCCGATTGGCGCACACGCCATCGAAGTGCCCATGGACGAGCGCAACATCATCACGCTGATGCTGCCCCTCTACGCCCACGAGTTCCGCCACGACGTCTTCCACGACGTGGTCGGTCTCGAGGACGACGTGCGCGAAGCGGTGGCGAAGGCCATCGTGGAAGCCTACGAGAAGGGCGAGCTGAAGTTCACGCAGGAATACGTCAAGCTCGGCCGCCAGAAGGTGAAGACGATCGACCTCATGGTCAAGATGATCGCCGACACCACGCCGGAAATCGACGCAGACATCTCCGGTGGCGTCCTGCTCACCGGCGTCGCCTTCCTCTACCTGGTCATCCTCAGTTTCTCGGCGTTCAACGCCAAGGGGCGCACGGTGGAGAGCACGCCGCGCTTGCTGCGCAGCGCCTCCTACTTCGAGCTCGTCCCGGACGAGAAGACGGGTGCAGTCGCGCTCGAATTCTTCCCGCACCCGCCGGATTACATCCGCGCTCATATCGTGGCGGCCGCGCTCGATGAGATCGGCTTCAAGCCCGAGGGTGATGAGTGCCGCAGCCTGGCCGATATCGCCGCCGGCGATCCGCTGCCGAAGATGATCAAGTGGTTCGATGCTTCCGGCAAGAGCAAGCTCGTCATCGAGATTCCCGTCGAGGACATCAAGGCGGTTGCTCCGGTCGTGGCCAAGGCGCTCATCCGCACGCCGCTCAAGTCTCTGGGTGATGTTGCCACCGGCGACATCCTCAACTGGGACAAGAAGCGTCAGGCGAAGGTGGACAAGCTGGCCGAGATCCTCATGCAGGGTCGCTCGGACATTCCCGATGAGCTCGGCGATGTCTATGCGACTTATGTCGCCGCTGCTGCCGCGCTCGCCTACTGGGGAGCGGTCGGTGCCGGTCGTCGTGCCAAGCTGCACGCCGTTCCGATGATCGAGAAGAACGCGCTGGCCATGCTCAACACCATTCGGGAGCGGCGCAAGCAGCCTCCCACTGTGGCGGATGCCGGCGCTCAGCATGCTTCCTGCATGCATCACAGCGACGATGGTGGCGAGGTGAACCCGCTTCACAAGCCGGTCAAGCCGGAAGAGAGCGGCGATACCGCTGCGCCCGAGGGCGAGCAGCCGGCCGGTGAAACTCCGGAGGCGTAAGCTGCCCTTGTAATGGAGGGGCGGCTGTAATCAGGTAAAACTGATTTGCAGCCGCCCCCTTCTTTTCACAGTCTTTCTTGCCCGGTCGTATGTTGCTGGTGCGCGCGTCGCATCGGGGCATGCTCGAGGCAAGCAGGAGCATATCCTTTCTGTCCCAGCAGCAGCGAGCGCCGATTCACAGTGAATTCCGCGCATAGCTCCTGCATTTGCTCGAAAAGGAGGATGCACTGCCGGTGGTGACAACTGCCGGACGTGCTTACTGACATGGAAAAATATAATCAGAATGCCTGGTTCGGCCGCAAGACGGTCGTAATCGCATTAGTCCTCGTCGCCGGCGCTCTTGCCTACGGTTTCTTCCGCAGCGCGCCCGGGCCGATCACTTCGCCCTTTCCTGACAAAGGACAGGTGACGGTCGGTCTCAAGCCGGCGAACGCGAAAGAGGATATCCGCTATACAACGCTCTGGCCGGACGGCAAGACCAAGATGAGTGAACGCGTCGAACTCAAGAACGGCGTCACCATCTATCGAACGTTCAACCACCAGGGTGCCCTGCGTGAGGTGAAGGAGTTCTATCCCGTTGCTGCGAAGCCCGGCGACAATCCTGCCCTCAACGAGGATGGCACGCCCAAGCTCGCCTCTTCGCAGCCGTACGAGTTCAATACCGATGGACGCCAGCTCAAGTCGTACATTGCTTTCTCTGCCGAGGGCAAGCAAGTGATGACGACCGAGACTTACCGTCCCGACGGCACGCGTGAAGTTGTTGGAAAGAGGCTTCCGGATGGAAGCTTCCAGAATCTCGTCTTTCATAAGGACGGGTTGACGCTGAGCATCAGCCAACTTTTCGCGCGCAATGGGGACTTGCTCTCCGAGCAGCAGTTCGCCGAAGGAGCCGCTCGTCTGATCGCCGCCTCGCAGCGCGAAGCAGACGGCTATCTGCACAGCAAGAGCTTCCGTGAAGACGGCACGCTCCTGTCGGTGGGCATCATCAAGCAGTACGAGCAGGTAATCGAGTTCTTCCAGGCTGACGGTGTGACGCGGCGCATGGTGGTGAACAACACTTCCAGCACGGTCACTGCCGTCTATTTCCGTGAAGACGGTGAGGCGGTCAGCAAGCGCGAGTGGTCGAACGGCAGCATGGTAGTCACCGAACTCATCCCCGGCACCGGACACTTCGGTCCGGGAGGTGTGGTCGAGAAGGCCTACGCTACCGGCAACAGGGCTACGTACACCGTGGTTCCTGCCGACAGCGCCACTGGAAAGCCGGAGAGCTACGTGCTCAACGGTCTGGAAGTGTTCGATGCCAACGGCAAACCCTCGCGCAAATTCGTCTTCGACGGCACCACCAATACCGTCAATCGGGTCTGGATGTACACCGATGGTCTGAACACTCATGACCGTATGTACAACCCGGACGGCACGCTCAAGGAAGTCGGTTGGCTCGGCTCGGACGAGAAGTCCAAGGAGTACAACGCCAATCACGCCAAGGATGCCGATCGCCAGCCGGGTGCTGCCATGCCCGCCGATGACGCGGCGCTGCTCAAGCGCTACAGCAAGGACGCTCCGTACGACGATCCGCGTCCCCTCCTCTCCAAGGTGGAAGCTCAGCCTTCTTACCAGTACGAGATGGAGCACTGAGTTTTTGGGTGCGGCGTCAGCTAAGCTCGATTGCCGGACCTGAGAACCGGATGAAACCACAGGTGCGGCCCTCTGAACAAGGGACGCACTTGTGCGTTTTGTCCTTTTTATGGGAAATGCCGGAGGCATTTTCCGTTTGCTGCCGCGACGACCTAACACAGAACGTCCATGCTGGACGTTTGCTGGAGTAATCCAATGAAACGAATTCTGACGATACTCGGCGTGTTGGTCGCGGTTTTCGCGATCGGCACGTTTGTGCATACCAGCCTGCCTCAGGACTGGTCTGCACCGTTCCCTGGCAAGACTGCCGTGCGGGTTCATGCGCCGCCGGCCTCTACCCTGGAGGACATTCGCTACGTCACGTATCCGGACAAGGACTCGAAGATTCCCATCGAGGAGCAGATCGAGTACAAGAACGGTGTGACCGGCTACATCTTCTATCGCCCCAACGGCACCATCCGTGAAACCACGGAGTACTGGCCGGCCGTCGAGGGTGTGGCGCAGCGCCAGCTGAAAAGCGGCTCGCTGCGGACGGATGATGGAGCCAACTTCCTGTCCGACCGCACTTTCCGAAAGGATGGCACGCGCGAGCGTGAAGGAAAGCGCCTGCGTGACGGGACGTATCAGATTGACGTCTATTTTGCCGATGGCGTCACACTCGAGCGCCACCAGCTGGTCTCCCCGACCAATAAGCCACTGCTCGAGCAGGTCTATCGTGAGAACGGCTCGCTGAAGAGCTACACTCAGGTGGACAACACCGGCAAGATGATCATCACGACCTATTTTGCCGACGGCAAGACGGAGTCGCAGACGGTCGTCTCTTCCAACTACTGGGAGAACACCACGGCGACATACTACTATCCGGACGGTGTCACCATCGCCCGCAAGATAGAGTGGTCGGCGTATGCCATCGCTGCCGAGTACTACAGGCAGGACGGCACCCGGCGCCTGGGCACCGTTGAGACCATCTACGGCTCGGGCAGCATGTTCTGGGTGCATTACGACGCCAAGGGCAATCCCGTGCTCAAGCAGAGCTATCGCGTCGAGACGAAGGTGGATTCTGCGACCGGCAAGCCTGTTCGCACCTATCTTCTGCGCTCTGTCGAAGAGTTCGACGCCAGCGGCAAGACCAAGCGCGAGATCAATTTCGGCGCCGACGGCAAGACGCCTAATGCCGTCAATATCCCCAGGCCGCCTGGCAATTACTGGGGCGGTACGCGCAAGAGCTTCCATCCGGACGGTTCGGTTGCGCGCGTCGAGGAGAGGAATGGCAACGGCGACGTTGTGAGCACGAAGACCTACGCGCCGACGGACAACGTTCGCGAGAACTTCCCGGCTTCGTATCTCGTGCGCCCGGTCGAAGACCCGATTCCGACTCCGCCGAAGAAAACGGCGACACCGCCGCCTTACTTCTACGGTTATCCATGACCGTAGGGGCGTGACACTCAGTCGAGCGTTCAGCTGAAAAGCTGACACGTTCTTTCGAAAGCCCGCTCGGCGGTCGCAGTGATTATCCATGCCTTATCCGCCAAACGTCTTCGATGTGCGGCGGTGTTATCATGGACTCACTTCGGCTGCCGGGCGGAGTCTTTTCTGGAGGCTGACTTCTGGTAATGAGCCCATGGGCCGCCGGGAGCAGTTTAGTTGATGACCAAGAAGTCGTTGAAGCGTACTCTGGTAGCCACTGGCGTCACTGGAACGCTTTTTCTTTTAGCATTCAATTCGTCGGCTCTTCTCACTCTGGCCATGGCTGGGTTCGATTACCTGCGCGGCAGGACGACTACTGTGGCGCCGCCGAACAACAACAAGACCGGCAGTGTCGTTCTCAATGTGTTCGACGGCAACCGGCGCCTGGTCGCACCTGGAACCAAGCTCCTGGTGCGCATCATAGACGGCAATCAGAAATTCATCGTCGATCGCTATTACGACGGACCTTCGATTCGTTTCGATGGGCTGCCGTTTTACCACAATTTCGGCGACAACTATACGATTATCGTCTGGACGGACGGCTATAAGCAGGCTGGCTTCACGCCCGTAAAAATCAGCAATAAGCCGGAGGAGACTCCGACTCTAGACCTGATGCTTTTGCCGTCCAAGTATTCGATCGACTTCAGTGATGCCTCTTTCGCCGCGCTCAAGGCAGCCAACTCTCCTGTCTATTTCCTGCTTTTGTCGGGAGATACGGAGGCCGCAGCCGAAGCGCGCTGGAAGGCATTGATGAAGAATGATCCTCTCACCGCCGCCTGCATTCTCAACATTGCCACTACCCTGAGCGAAGCCAGACTGGCATCGGGCAGCCCGCTGCTTCCCTTTGTCAGGCGTGTCATTTTTGATGCGAAGAGTGCGGACAAGCCCAGCCAGAGTCGCTTCTTCGGTTATGCCGACAAGCGTCTTAAAGAGGAGCTGGATGTTGAAGTGAAGCGTGGAACGTGGCATGCAGACCCCGGCTCCTTCGTTTTTCATCCAGGCTCGACTGCGAGCTTTCGTGAGAAGCGTTTTGGTGAAGCCAATATGCAGGTTACGTTTTACGAGAACGACGTCGCTACGATTGACGGTGTTGTTTGCCTGAAAGTCGAAATCGACATCGACTACTACCGCGATCCGGCTGCACATGCCATTCTCGAGGTGCTTCCGCATCTTTTGACCGGTGGTGCATCAGACCCGATTACGGTATATCAGCTGCGTTGGATTGCCGGAAGGCGCACGGGAAACGACTTCCTGCCGCCGTATCGGGTGGTTCAGCAGCAGCAAAAGCCTGCCAAAAAGAAGTAGCTGACGAGGCGTGCTTCGAAGCAGCAGTCGTTGTGCATTGGGCACGACGTTTTTGGCGCGGATGAGCGCGCGTTTTTCCAGATCGCGTGCGCTCAGCAATAATCAGGGATTAAACCCAATGGACAAGAAGCGTTTCACTCGCTTTTCCGAGTTCTATCCTTTCTACCTGAGCGAACACCAGGACCGAGTCAATCGTCGCCTGCACTTCGTTGGTAGCACTCTCGTGCTTGCGCTGGTGCTTTTTGCACTGTTGACGCAGCACTGGATGCTTCTCTGCGCCGTTCCCTTCGCAGGTTACGGTTTTGCCTGGGTCGGACACTTCTTCTTCGAGAAGAACAAACCGGCTACCTTTTCTCACCCGTTGTACAGCTTCATGGGCGACTGGGTGATGTACAAGGACATCCTCACCGGCAAGGTGAAGCTCTAGTCGAGCACCTCCGGCTTGGAGCGTTAACTCCGCTCCTGTCCCAAACTTTTTTAAGGACACATGATGGAAACAGCACGAAATTCCACTTCCGCAGCTCCCGGTCGCAAGATCTTCTATCTTCCCAAGCGGGCCAATCAGGGCGGCTGGGAAAAGCTGATCGCACTGGGCGCCGTTCAGACAGGCGAAGGCGACTACAACTTCCACAAGCTGGAAGTGCCGCAATCCTGGGATCTGCGTCCGAGCGACGTCAGCCCCTTCCAGAAGCGTCTCTACGACGCTGAAGGCGACGCAGGCAAGATCATCGCCAAGGTCTTCTACAAACCCGGCAGCGCGGGCGGAGGAGGGTCTCTGCATGTCTTCCTGACGGAAGACGATCCCATGAAGGACTAAAGGGCGCGTCGAGTCGAATTGGAGAACGGGCCAGCTCGTTCTCTACTTCGGCTCACGCATGTTGCAATCACCCAACAGAGGAATATTTCGATGGGTGTATTCACGATTCTGCTTGTCGTATTCACCGCCGCGATGACCATTTTCACGGCGACTCTCTACGGCGTTCTCATCGGTGCGAATCTGCTCAAGGTGCATTACGAAACCGCCGGTCGCTGGAGCTTATTGATCAGCTCCATCGGCGTGGTCGCGATTCTGCTCGCCTCAGGCGAGTCCTATGCAACGGTTTGCACCTGGATGTCGGGACTCTCGACACTCGGTGTGCTCGGCTTTCTGGTCACGTTGCTCATACGGAGCATCGATTGGCGGTAAGCCGGGACTGAATTTCAAGCGGGCAATCAATCATCGTTCTCAGACGCCCGTGCGACGAGTAAATGACTACGAAGTAGAACCTCTGAAGGCCAATAACGCCTTTAGAGGTTTTGCTTTTTTGCAATGTTGTACTAAGCAAAATAGTAAAATCCTGTTTGAATTTTTGTGCTGGCAAATTCCCGCCTGGAAGTGTAGTAGGCTGTCCCCGAATAAAGCGCTAAAATCGCAGCTACCGAGTTGGAGTTTTGAAATGAAGGGTAATTTGAGCAAGTCGATTTTGTTTGCAGGTGTTGCTTTGTCTGTTGCGGCGTGCAGCTCCAATGTCGGCGGAAGCAGCCCTCAATCTGCATCAATTGACTCCGGTACGAAGGCCACCGGCCCCGAGCAACGCAAAGAAGGCATGAAGTTTGTTGATGCAGCTTACAAGCTGCGTACCGAAGGAAAAATTCCCGAGTCTTTCGTTGAAATTGAAAAGGCGATTGCCATCGATAAAAACAATTATTACGCCTGGCAATTGCGCGGCGATATCAATAGCGTGCTGAATAAATCGGAAGACGCGATTGAAGATTTGAAGAAGGCTATTGAGCTGAAACCGAATGATGCTGCGCTTTATTACGCAAAAGGAAAGTATGAGGGTCAAGCGCGCAAATTCGATGATGCGCTGGAAGACGCCAAGAAAGCAGTTAGTCTTGACCCGAAGAACATGGATTATCTATACATGCGTGCCAGCGGCTACGCCATTGCTCAGGAGTACAAGAAAGCAATTGCCGATGCTTCTGCAGTACTCGGCGCTGATCCGAAGAACATGAATGCACTGAGATTGCGCTCTGTCTGCTATTTCAAATCGGGCGACAAGAAACGTTCGGCAGCAGACGATCGCGAATATCAGAGGCTTGCCCGCTCGAATGCAAGAGTTATTCCTGTGAATAGCCTTCAGTAGTCAAGCTGTTTCAGTTATCGCGATTGTTGAAAAGCGCATGGACCGCCACCTTTTGGTGCTCGCGTTCCTGTGTAAGCGTGGCTAACTGTTGAGTGTAAACTGTCAAGCAGATTGAAAATCATGACAGAGTAGATGTTCTCGCGATTTCATTTCATCTTTCTTTGACTGTGTAAAGCAATGAAACGATCGCCCGCGCGCGAGAATCCGCGTG
>CAZBOX010000023.1:20879-36887 GCA_964493595.1 uncultured Candidatus Obscuribacterales bacterium
CGCGACACAAACGAAGGATATCCCCCGCCATGTCTTCACTGATTTTCTGTGTCATGGTTGTCGGGTTGATCGTGTGGATCATGCACAAGTGCCAGCCAACGCACGCGCAGGTGCAAGAAGCCATCAAGCGCCAGGAGCGCGCCGAAGCGCTGCTCAAGAGCGAGATCAAGGTTCAAATAACCAGCCCGACCAAGCGGCTCGCGAATGCCAAGCCGCTCAGCTGGCGTCCTTTCAAGGGCGTCGTCAATCACGATCTCATCGAAGTGGAGCCCGACAAGAAGTACCAGAAGATTCTGGGCTTCGGCGCTGCTTTCACTGATGCGGCTTGTTACATGTTCAAGCAGCTCGAGCCGGAAGTCCGCGCCAAGCTGTTCCATGACCTGTTCCACCCGACTCAGCTCGGGCTGAACGTCAACCGTGTCTGCATGGGCGCCAGCGACTATGCGACCCATGAGTACAGCTACTGTGACAGCGATACGCCTGATCCGGAGCTGAAGAAGTTCTCCATCGCGCACGACACCAAGTGGATTCTTCCGATGGTGGAAGAGGCGCGCAAGGTGAACCCCGACATCTTCCTCTTCGCCTCGCCGTGGAGCCCTCCCGGCTGGATGAAGTCGAACAAGTCGATGCTCGGCGGCAACATGCAGCGGCAGTACATGCCGTCGTACGCCAAGTATTTCGTGCGCTTCCTCGATGCCTACAAGAAATACGGTGTGCCGATTCAGGCTGTCACCGTCAACAACGAAGTGGACACCGACCAGGATGGTCGCATGCCCGCTTGCTTGTGGCCGCAGGAGTACGAAGTCGACTTCGTGAAGTGGCATCTTGGTCCCGCGCTGCGTGACGCCAAGATGGACACACAAGTCTGGATGATCGACCACAACTACAATCTCTGGGGCCGCGCGATTGCGACTCTGGAAGATCCCGAAGTGCGCAAGTACTGCACGGCGATCGCGTGGCACGGCTATGTCGGCGATGCGCATCGCATGTCGACTGTGCACGATGCTTTCCCGCAGATCGACTGCTACTGGACCGAAGGCGGTCCGGACGTGAACAACAAGGACTACGGCACCGATTGGGCCAAGTGGTCTCGCACTTTCACCGGCAATCTGCGCAATTGGTGCCGCGGCATCACTGCCTGGAATTTCGCTCTCGACCACGAGGGCAAGCCGAATATCGGTCCTTTCCCGTGCGGTGGTCTGGTGACCATTCACGGCGACACGAAGGAAATCACGCCCAGCGGTCAGTATTTCGCGATTGCGCAGTACTCGAAGTTTATCAAGCGCGGCGCGTATCGCATCGGCTCTGAAGGCTCTGCCAAAGAGCTGGAGCACGTCGCTTTCGAGAACCCAGTCGCCGTCGACATGTTCGGCAAGAAGGTGACCGACAAGAGCGAGAAAGTTCTCGTCATCACCAACAGCGGTGACACCCGCATCGTCGAGGTGAGGCTGGGCAACCGCATCGCCTCTATCCCTCTGGAGGCCGACTCGGTCACCACGCTGCGCTTCGAGTAAGCCCTCGGCCGGAGCGCCGGCTTCCAGCCGGCTCCAAGTCACGGGCCGGAGCGCCGGCTTCCAGCCGGCTCCAAGTCACGGGCCGGAGCGCCGGCTTCCAGCCGGCATACTCCTGTTTCAACGGCTCTCTCTGTTGAACTCTTCAATCGTTAACCGTGTGCGCTAGGCGCTAAGCGCCAGGCGCAGGGCACACGGTTTCTTTCAGGCACCAGTTTGTTTCAAGACACCGGTCGTCGTTTGGACGGCTTAAATCCACCCAGAGATCGAGAACGGTTTCGTGCGGCAATTTCAATGCGCTCCTGTGAGAGCGACATTGCAATGCCGCACGAGCATCGACAGCGCGTATCAGTCGGTGTTGCTGTTTTCGATCTCCAACTGGAATCAGGGTCATGAAAAATGCCCTTACGTCTCTTCCCTGGAAGCGGCTCTACAGAATAGGAAAACCCTTCTGGGTGTCGGAAAAGCGGATGTCCGCATTTCTGCACCTGGTGGCGGTGCTCGGGCTGCTCTCCGCCAATGCCGGGTTAATGGTGTATATGAACTCGACTGCCGGTCACTTTATGACCGCCATCGAGCAGCGCAACAACGCTGATTTCACCCATTACCTCATGATGTCAGCTCTGCTGATTCTCGCCGTGACGCCGCTACAGGTGTTTTACGGTTATCTGCGTACACGTCTGGCGTTGATGTGGCGGAATTGGCTGTCATCCAGCCTCTTTCGCGGCTATTTCGCCAATATCGCTTACTACAAATTGCTGCGCAACCGCGATGTCGACAATCCCGATCAACGCATGACGCAGGACGTCGACTCGTTCTGCAATTCGTCGGTCGGTCTCTTCATCTCCATTCTCGACTCAGTGGTCAATGTCTGCATGATGTTCGGCGTGCTCTGGGCGATCAGCCCGATGCTCACCGGAGGAGTGATTGCCTATTCGATAATCGGCTCTTTGATCGTGGTCTGGATCGGCAGGTCCCTCGTGCGGCTGCAGTTTCAGCAGTCGAAAACCGAAGCCGATTTGCGATTTGGTCTGGCAGAGGTGCGTCGCGAAGCAGAAGCCATTGCTTTCTACCGCGGCGAGCAAATCGCCAGGACCCAGTCAGAAAGCCGCCTGGGCAAGGTCATCGCCACACTGCTGGAGGTCGCCGGTGTCTACCGCAACATCCAGCTTTTTACCACGCCCTTCAACATGCTCGTGGGTCTCATTCCCGCGGCAATCATGGCTCCCATCTACTTCCAGCACGAAATTCCCTTCGGCACCATTACGATGGCGACGATGGCTTTCGGTGCAATCTTCAACGGCGCAACCCTGCTGATTGGTCAGTTCGGTGGCATCACCAATTACACTGCTGTCATCAACCGCCTCGGCTCGTTCATCGAAGCACTCGATGCAGCCGGTCTAGAGCAGCTTCCGCCCGGTAAATATATCGAAGTGTCGGACGGCGACAGCATCACCTTCGAGAAAGCGAATGTGATGACGCCTGATCTGGCAAAACTGCTGGTCCATGAGCTCAGTGTCAGCGTTCCGCCTGGACACAGTTTGCTCATAACCGGTCCGGACGGTGCAGGAAAAACAGCATTGTTGCGCGTTATCGCCGGTATGTGGAACGCCGGCTCTGGCAGGCTGATCCGTCCGCCTTCTGAACATCTGATGTTCCTCACTCAGAACCCGTACTTGCCGCCGACCACTCTGCGAGAAGCAATCTGTTATCCCGGCATCTCTCTTTGCCCTGATGATGAGCGCCTCATGCAGGTTTTGCGTATGGTCAGCCTCAGCGATCTCGCTCAGCGATGTGGAGGTCTGGACACCGTCCAAAACTGGCACGACATGCTTTCGCTCAGCGAGCAGCAGCGTCTGTGCATTGCTCGAATAATCCAGCAAAATCCGAAATACGTGGTCATCGACGAGGCAACGTCTGCGCTCGAACCGGAAGCAGAGCACCTCTTCTACACGCTCCTGCGCACGCTGGGCACCACGATTGTCAGCGCCGGCAACGGTGTTTCGCTGGTCAAATATCACACCCACATTCTGGAATTGGCTGGTGACGGCTCCTGGCGCACCTACCCTGCTTCCACCTACAAACCCCGCGAATTCAAGTGAGGAGGCAACATATGATTCGCACAATCCGTGAAGTCATGAGTTTTCTCCGTTCGCTGGCCTGTAAGATCGTGGACTGTGGCAGTCGGATTCCGGCGGAAGAGATGGACTCAATGGCGCAAGAAAAGAAGAAGACCGAGTCCCCTGCCGGAACGCAGAGCGAAGACGAATTCGTCTTCCCTGAAGGCTTCGTCTGGGGCACGGGCACCTCCTCCTATCAGGTGGAAGGCGCCTGGAACGTCGATGGCAAAGGCGAGTCCATCTGGGATCGCTTCAGCCACACTCCCGGCAAGGTGAAAAACGGAGACACCGGCGATGTCGCGTGCGACCACTACAACCGTTTTGCAGAGGACATCCTGCTTGCCAAACGGTTGAATCTGAACAGCTATCGTTTCTCCATTGCCTGGCCGCGTTTGCAACCAAACGGTCGCGGTGAGTTCAACCAACATGGGTTGGATTTTTACGACCGCATTGTCGACGCTTGCCTGGAAAACGGCATCACGCCGTTCATCACCCTGTATCACTGGGACTTGCCGCAAGCGCTCGAAGACGAGGGTGGATGGGGAAACCGCGAAGTCTGCGAACTCTTCGCGGCCTACGCGGCGAAGTGCGTGGAGCGATACGGCGACCGCGTCAAACACTGGACGACCTTCAACGAGCCCTGGTGCACGTCGTTTCTCGGTTACGAGAGCGGCTACCACGCGCCCGGCAAGAAGGACCCGAAGCTGGCTGCGCAAGTTGCGCACAACCTGCTTGTCGCTCACGGATTGGCTGCTCAGGCGATGCGCAAGGCGGCGAAGAAACCAATCGAGGTGGGCATTGTGCTCAACCTCTCCATCACCGAGCCGTTCCATGCGGACGACCCGGAAGATGTGAAACTTGCAGAAGCTGCATGGCGACGCGATTGCGGCGCCTATCTCGACCCGTTGTATCGCGGGACTTATCCCGCTGATCATGCGGCAAAGATTGGCGACTTGCGCGAAGGCGACCTGAAGATCATCAGCCAGAGGCTCGACTTTCTGGGCATCAACTTCTACTCGCGCGGCATCGCTTGCAAAACCGATTTGCCTTATCCGATCCCCGGCTCCGGCTACACGGCCATGGGCTGGGAGGTCTCTCCTTGGGCGCTGCGTGGTCTTCTGTCGCGCATTTACAAGGAGTACGGTGCGAAACTGTACGTGACGGAAAATGGCGCCGCCTATGACGACGTCATCGATGGCGAAACGATCGCAGACACTCAGCGTCTCGACTACATTCGCGAGCACGTGCGGCAAGTCGCGCTCACCATCAAGGAAGGCACGCCTGTGCACGGCTATTTCGCGTGGTCACTGATGGACAATTTCGAATGGGCTGAGGGCTACTCTCGGCGCTTCGGCATTGTCTACGTCGACTTCGAGACGCAGAAGCGCACTGTAAAGGACAGCGGTCACTGGTTCGCCAACGCGGCGAAGCAGAACCGCGTGGCGTTGAGGAAGCCTTAACCTGTGAGCGCCGGCGGCTCGCCGGCGTTTTCCACAATCCAAACTATTGGGGTTTGCGGCGGCAGCGTATCGGTTTCGACCGATCACTGCTGCCGCTTCTCCACTTTAGGCAAACATTCGACCATGCCGTTGGTATGGCATGGACACCTAATTTTTTATTTCCTGACACCTTAATACTATAAACAGAAGTAGATTGAGTGCGGACGCCAATTAGGGTATGTCTAGTCTAGATTCAGCCTTTCTTTACTGTTAGTCGAGTAAAAATCTCTGTGAAGAATAGACTTAGAAGCCTGAAGAGTTCGCTTTATTGCTGCGCTGAATTTTTGTTCGTCTTTTCGGCTGTTTATTTTTCTGGCGGAGAATGTGAAGCGCGTGACATGATGGGCGTATTCGACCTCAATAATCGTGCTGTAATTTCGTGTACCTACAAGAGTATCCAGTACATCGGTTGCGGTGTGTATCTCTGCGAAGGATTCGAGAATGGTCCCGGCACAAGGCTGGAAAAACTGACTTTTGTTCCCTTTTCTTCCTTGCCTGAGCGCGTGCGTAAAGATGCTCAACGATTAGGTTCCAAGACGCCGAAGACGCTTCGAGATAAGTTCGGAAACTTGCTCAAGCCCAGTCTTCCAACGAAAACGACTTTGATAGACGTTTTCATTCCTGAGAAAACCAGGAATGCTTATCTGAGAGATAAGAATAAAACAGTGGCGGCTGGCTTGCCGAACGACACATTGCTGGCTATCGCAGGTGTCAATGGTATGGGATTGTGCGACCTTCAAGGAAATGTACTGATCGAACCGAAATATCCGGCACTGGTTATTGGTGGCGCTGATTCCGGCAATGTAACAGGGTTTCAGTGGAATGAAGAGAAAAACAAATTTGTTCAGAGTCAGATTCCAATTCCTAATCGTGGAACTGCCGCATCGTCCAGTGACCTGAAAAAAGTGAATGATGTTCATGCATCAATGCAAAAACCTTATGAAGGCATGGTTGTTTATAGAAATTCCGATGGCTTGTATGGATACACTGATGAGCAAGGAAAGATTGTGATAGACGCGAAGTATTATTGGCCAGGACATTTTTCTGGCGGTGTGGCTGCTGTCAGACTAAATCCGTGGCACGGACCTGATAAAGGACGGTATTGCTTTATCGACAAGACGGGCAAAATCGTTTCGCCTATTTTTTGGCGTATTTGGGGATTTTATGGCGACTATGCACTGGTGTCCGAAAAAGGCGGAGAATCCACATTAGGAGGCAATTACAGAAGTGATCTCTATGGAATCATTGATAGAAATTACAATTATGTCGTGCCCCTGGCACCACGACTAATTAGGTATCTTCCCGCAGGTTTTTGGGTAATTGGTAATGGCTCTGAGCCGGCAGTCGTGCTAAATCGGCAGGGAAAGGAAGTTTTTCGCACTCCTGAACGTGCAAGCCTCTGCAATGCGTCTGACGATACTCACATATTTATGACTACCAGTGGCGGCAAGAGACGGCTGCTCTATTACGACAAGGATTGGAACTTGATAAATGAAGTCGAAGGTGATCCTGGCCAACACAGTATGAATCCTTTGATTCTTACTAAGGGCTCAACTGTTGGATACGATGTGCAAAGTGCTGTGGTAGACGACAGAGGCAATTTCACCATCGCTTACGAAAATGCCTTGTTTAGGTTCGCTGAATCGGACCGTTTTATCAAAACAGTTTTTGGTACGACATTTGTGAAAGAAGATTGGGATATTCCAAATAGGAATCGAGGCAGAGAGTTTCAGCTTTTTGTCAGGGAATACAAGTTAATCGGCCTGAAACGAAGCGAGGTTGAACGCTTGCTAGGCCCAGGCAGTCAGAAAGGTCCGGGTACAAATGTCTTCTATACAATCTCTGGATTCGGTTCTTGGTGTGGAAACGCTTATGAAAGCGTCGAGATCGAATATGTTGCTGATGTCGTATCGCGCTGGCGTTATACCAGTTTTGGTTCGGACAATGTTTGGAAAAATTGAGAATACTGAATTTATCGAAGTGCAAGTAAATGCGGGCTGAGCGGTGGAGGGGACAAAGCGCTTCTACAATTTTTCAGATGGATGCGCGAATACCGCCGGGGAAGGAGGATAGGTAACCAGAACCCTGGTTTCTTTGCTTTCTACATATTGAGGAAACAAAATATGCCACATGCAGTTCATGCCTTTAGCAGCAGGAATACATGCCATTCCGCCTAAAACTGACAAGACAACGCAGATTGTTGCAAATATTGTAAAACTGCCTTTTGTTCCGGTTTCTTTCATTGAATGCGCTCCAATGTGCCTGCTAACGCTCGGTCAGAAGGCGGTGAACAATTCTCACGGCTTCCGGATTTCCTTTTTCGTAGGCTTCCACAAGTTTGTTGGCTGTTGGATTTTGATCGGCGAAAAGAGACAGAGAAAGAGCAACTCGTTCATCCATTACTCTTGGTCGCAGTTCGACTACACCCCACTCAGCATTGACGGCGGCGGTAAATTCCTTAGCGGTTGAGGCTGACAGTCCTGCTTCCTCGAATGGCTTGAGTGGTCGTTCTCCATTGGCGACATTACGGAAAATGAAATCCTCTGACTTATGGGACAAGTTATTGCGCAGAATTTGCTCTAGAGGTCCGGGCTTGTGCGGATCCATGTCGCCAATGCGTCCACCGTTGCGGATAGCGGCTTGGTCGCGCATCAGGAATTGCTCGAATTCGCCTATCGATTTACCGTTCTTCTTGATGCGTTGAATGAGTGAATTTTCCGGTGCCCACTGTTTGAGTTTGCTTACGGAAGTGGCATGGTCCGCGCGCGCTATCTGCAATTCGGAGTTAAGAGACTGCAGCTCATCCCATGTTTGTGCCCGCTGACGTTTTTCTTGAATGGACTCAATTACAGCCTCTTTCATTTTCACTTCTGTTCTCAGTCCTTCGATTGCCGTCTCGACCTGTTTGGCGCGCGCTGTGCTGAGAGGCAATAGCTCTTTGCGCGCCTGTTCGAGAATGGTCTCGACTTTTCCTATCACAACGCGATCACCGTGCGACGAGCGCAAGCGCAATTCGTTGTTCTCTGCATTTAGATTGTCGTGTTTGACGTAGATGTCGACGTCGCCTTGATTCGAATTTACATGCTGCTTTCCATTCAGGAAAAACTCTACAATCGATGATTTTGCTTCATCAATAGCGGTTCTCGTCACATCTTTGTTTGTCGAGCCGTGCACGGCCCATTCCAGGTGATCGAGAGTGGTTTCTTTCAGATGTTTGGCATATTCCTCGACCATGGTAGCGTTGCCGCGATATTCCAGACTAACAGGCAAGCGCTCCAGCTCATGTACAAACTGTCGCATCTCAGTCAGTTTTTCAACGTCTGGTCCCGCCTTGATGCTGGGCAATTGAACGTCGCGCAAATTCAATGCCGGTTTGATGCTACTTGATTCACCTGTAACCTTCATGAGGATCTGAGCCACTTCTTGGGGAAAGAAATCCGGCATGTCCGGTCCTCTGTTGCTTGCCCTGAACCAGCTCTTCTGGATTTGAATGATGCCCAAAGACCTTATGCTGGGCGGATTTTTGGCTTGTTCTGTACAGTCGAGCATGTACATTTGCCCTGTTTTTTCGTTGAATAGAACAATGTCTGCGCCGACCATGTCCATGGCCGAACCTCGCTCGGTGACAGTGGATTTCCAACCTTTGGCTTCCAGACCGGTCTCTTTCAATTGCCGCCGGACTATGTCGTGGACGCTGGATTCTTCGCCGGAATTGAAGACTGATCTGCGCAGATTCTGGAGATTATTGCTGAGATTTTGCGCGTGATCTCCCAGGGGAATCGGTCTTGAGCTCCCTTCTGGAACCTCTTGAGGCTGCGAAGAAATGCGCAGGCGGTCTTTTCCGGCACGCATGGTAATGTCTTTACCGACGACCGCAGCTTTGCCTTGAAGAGCCGCGTCGAGCCCGCAAATGGCCAGTATGTCTGCCATGCGTGCGGCTTCGTAATTGATGCCTTTGGCAGCGTCGTTGTGCTGAATGAAGAGGTTTTTCTCCGGCCCATATTCTTGCAGGCCTAGAGCACGCTTCCAGCCCCCGCCCGCGCCCAGATGTTCCCTCACTTTCACCATGGCGCCATCGCCTTCTCGGACCCGAGCGAGAGCCTCCGTGAGAGCCTTTTGCCCTCCTACAACTTTGAACTCCGCGGTTGTCTGTCCGCTTTCAACCGGTTCTTTCTCGGACCACTCGAAGTTCTTGCGGGATGTTTCATGCCGCCCGCGGAATTGCTGGTGGGCGCCCAGCCCCATGCCGATGACGCCCATCGTCGTTATTGCTTCGAAATTTTCACGTCCCGTCGCCAGCCTGCCGTCTTTGAGATAAGTGTGCATGTTCGTGCTCACCAGTCCGGCTGGAATTGCGGCAATGCCGGCACCGGCGATGTCGCTCTTGAGCAGCGGAGCAGCCACATTGAGCTTTAGTCTTTCAGCGGTGGAAGCAAACATTTTGCCGGCGGCGCTTTCACCCATCGGCAGTAGCGCCGACCGCTCTACACTGGCCATCCCACCCAGATGTTTCAGCCCTACACCCGTGCCTGCCAGGGTCAACATAGTAGCCCCGCCGGTAGCACCATTGGCCAGGCGCGCCATGAAGTAATTTCGTTTGTCGCCTTCTTCGACTGGGCGAAGAGCAAAGTCATGGATGAAGCCGGTGGCAGTTGCTTCTTTGAGCGTCAGGCCGATTTGGCTCTGGCGCGACAGAGTGTCGGCAAGCATTGCTTCCGTTTGACCGGCACGTGTGAATGATTTTACGCCTTTGCCCACTGCCCAGAACGTGCCCAGCATGCCAATGGCGCTGCCGCTTTGTTGCGCCCAATAGTTGGCTGTGCCGAATTCTGCATGCTGCGGTGCGTCAATGAACTGGACGCTAGGCAAATAATTGGTGCCAAACACCCGGTCAATCGGCTGAACCACAGCGTTGACAGGTGTTTGCGCCACGGTATGCAGGAGCGAGCGTCCGAAATCCTCCAGCAGAGAAGCATCCTTGTGCGGTTGCTGCGCCTTTTCACCTGCGTCTGCCGTACTGTTTGGTTGCGCGTCAGCCGTCTGCGGTTGTGAAAACCGTGACAGGTGCGGGCGATAGGACATCGACTCGGAGTTGTCTGGCATATTTTGCGTGAGCGGCACGACGCTTTCTCAAGCTGAGAGCTAGCTATTAGTTTTTACCCATTATTCTTACTTCTTGGACACCTCAGACTCTCTTATTACGTTCTACAGGCTGAAAGCTACAGGTCTGACATCGAACGGTTCGGTCGCAGGGGGCTCAGGTGCGAAGGGAGCGCCCCTCTCAGGACGCTCTCTTCGGACACCAGGCTTCCGGTTAAAAACTTTCGCTGCTTTCTCTTATCTCATTTCGATTGGGAGTACTTTGCGCGGAGTGGCTTCGGACTCGGCGTAAGGTGTGAAACCTTTGCGACCAGAGTGATCTTCGTTGATTACCAGGGTCGGAGCGAAATAGCGTGAGCCGCCGATTTCGAGACCTTTGCTGCTGTCGACGAGGGTGATAGAGGGCAGTCCGTCGCTGTTCGATTTGACGTGAACGTCCCAGCCGGTGCCTTTCTTATCGCTGTAGTTCATGTTTGCAACGATTTGGTTCCAGCGTTCGACACCGTCATTGCCTTGGCTCATGCAATCTACGAAGTCGGCTCTCAGTCTGTCGGCAACTTGTTCAGCTTGCTGTTGAGTCTTTGCATTGTCGAGGCTGTGTGCCATTTGGTCGGCGCCGGTTCTTACGTTTGCTTCGTTGATAGACATGGTGTTCGTCCTCTTAGTATTTAGCCTGGTTGGGGGGAGGTGCGTTGCCCTCGATGCACTCACAATACGGACGGCTTGGGAGCATTTCGGGTCGGCGATATGGCTTTTTTGGGTCATCGGATTAAACGTGACGGGACCGGCTGTAAAAGGTCACAGGTGCGGTAAATTGCGCTATGCTTTGCCCGGAAATCCGGGGTGGGAGGAGTCGATGAGAGTTGTTCTTACGGGCGGGTCAGGCGATCTGGGGCAGATATTGTGCCCCACGCTGAAAGAACACGGGGATGTGCCGGTGATACTGGATGTGCGCCCGCCTGGAGGTAGTGTCGAGTTTTTCAAAGCTTCCATAACCGACAGAGACGCTCTAAAGTTAGCGCTGCCCGGTGCGGACATTATTGTCCATATTGCGGCGTGGCACGGGGTGCACGAATTTCGCAAAGAGAAGGACGCATATGATTTTTGGGATCTCAATGTCACAGGCACATTCAATGTCTTCCAAGCGGCTGTTGATGCGGGAATAGACAAGGTCGTCTTTATCTCCAGTACAAGCATCGACGAACGTTTTGGTATCTACGGACATACCAAAGTTTTGTGCGAAGAAATGGTTCGTGCATATGTGTCTCGGCATGGCATGAGGATTTTGACATTGCGTCCGCGAGCCTTCATTCCGCACTGGAATAGGACTATTTACGCTTCGTACATCGAATGGGCGAATTGGTTCTGGGGTGGTGCTGTACATATCGATGACGTGGCGCAAGCAGTAATGAGGGCAATTGAGTATTTGCAGTCGGACAAAACATCAACCGAACCGTTTTTTCTTCCGGTTGATGGAGCCTACGAATTCTCCGAGGAAGATTTGAAAGAGTGGGATAAAGACGGTCCTGGCAGTACTTTCAAGAAACATTATTCTGGCTACTTTGATCTTGCTCGCGAGCATGGGCTCGATCCGGCGCGCAAGCCAAAACGGCTTGATATAAGCGAAACAAGACGGATTCTGAATTACGAACCCCGGTTCAGCTTGAAAAACCTTCTTGAAGAACTTAAGGAATACGGTGCCGAAGGCCCGCCCAAAGCCTTCGTTTAGGCGCGAGAAGCTGCTACTCTGCTATGTTTGCGAGCGCAGTGCTTTGCTCTTTTCGTAAAGAGCCAGTGCTTGATCGGTGTCGCCGAATTCCGAGAAAATAGTCGCCATCTTGAGAAGAATTTTGGCGCGAAGATTTTTCTCTTGCGGAGTGTGTAATTCCCGCAGATTCAGAGCTCGAGCGAGGTGTCTTTTAGCCAGGCGCAATTGACCTTGTTCCAGCCGAATATCCGCCAGTGTTTCCAGCAGCATTATTTCAAACTCTTTAGGAGTGTCCTTGACGTTTCTCGTGACGGCCAGGGCGCGTAGATAGCTATTGGCCGCCTGGGGAAATTCGCGCAGCGACAGTTGTGTGTGACCAACGTGCGCCAGGCTTACAGCAAGACGATAATCGATTTTGTCTTCCTTTCTGGCTTCCAGGAGCGCTTCCGAGAACATGCGTTTTGCCAGATTTATGTCGCCGCAAATGAGAGCTTTTGATCCAACCTCAGTGTAATTCTTCCATATGCAGTTGCGAAAATGTTTGTATCTCTGCGGCAGTAAACGCACACGTGCTGCTGAGACTTCCTGGTCAGTGGAAATTACCGGCACTATATTTCTCCTTGATGCAGTGGGGAAAACTGCTGTTTAAACCATAGTCTTTCTTCAATTTCAGGGTAATGTGCAATTCAACAGTGCTTGCATATGGCTATCAAATGTCCGCAATAAATAACGATCTTGCGGCAATTGCGCATAGGCGTTAGCGAGGCTAAGCGGCTTAGGCGCTAGCTAAGATAGGAGTTGGCGAAAATCAATAGAGCGGTTTATACGTAGCTGTTCGCTAACGCTGCTAATCAGAACACAAACACGGATTTTCGCGAGGACACCATGCGCTTTCGTCTTCACGTAGCCAGGAAAGTTTGTGTAGAGGATTGCCAAACAGTAACTGGCATGGGAATTGCAAGAATTGCCTGTTTCCCATTGCGCTCAAAAAATTGGTTCGCATCGACAGAGTCGAGCGGATAGGGTCGAAGTACATTCGTCCAACAAGTTTTCACCGGAGTCGCACGCAAAACCCTTTAGCCACTGCATACGGACTGAACAAGCAAACTTCCACAGCTCACAACAGGTGAGAAGTGGAAGTTTCTTTTTCGATAAGCAGTTGAGAGTTTTTCGCTCGCTTATTCGGTGCCACTACTGGCGAAGCCCGGCAATGCTCGCTCACTTGCGCGAGCCGGTTGAACATACAGATATATGAGGATTTTTCGAATGAATAACGCAAGAGAATACAAGGAATTGGTAAACCTTCCGCTTGGTGAGCCCGGCACGGTTGAAAGAGTTGAGTTTGCAGGCAATGGTAAAGCTTTTGGCCTCCTTCGCAAGGATGGCGGATTCGCCATTTGCAACAGTGAAACGCCTGATGTTGACACCTGGGCGCTGAAAGCGGATATAAAAGAATTCGCGATGCATCCATGTATTGGTGAGTTCGCGGCGCTTGCCCATCATGGAAACTACGTTCATTATTTCTCGATGCGAAACGGCTTTTCGCCTCTTTTGCTCGACTTTAAAAATCCAACATCGATTAGCTACAACAGAGAGGGAAACCTGCTTGCTTGTGGCAATGGGCATGGCCGTTTACGTGTTTGGCAGACCGTCTCTTCTCCACCGAGACAAGTTTTAGATGTGCGTGTTTCCGATCTTCCGGTTGATAAGGTCTATTTCGGAGACCGTTGTGTGGTTGCTCTCGCTGGGCGTGGAATTCGGCGAGTGCCATTCAGGTTCAATCCGCACAAGGAGCATTTGGAGGTTGGGCAAGTCTACAAATTTCGGCAACCGGATGATTGGAGGTGTCATTCGTACGCGATCCATCCGGACTGTGAGATGGAGGCATTCTGCGGTGAAGATGGAGCGATTGTATTCCACAAGGAAGCAAGCGCACTTTACGCATCGCAGCGCGTGGAGAAAGAAATTTTCTCTCGCCTTATGTTTTGTCCTTATACAAAGCGTCTGATTGCGCTGGGCGACAAGAGTGCGCACTTCTGGCCCCTGGAAGATAAAGATTTCTGTCCGCACTCGCACAGAAAGCAACTGCAGCTGTATGGCACTCACTCAACAACCGAAATTGTCAGACCTGATTTCGTAGTTCGCAGCGAGGCGACAGGGCATCGCCCCGTTGCTTATTCATACGTTGATGGTGTGCCGATTTTGTACTGGGGTTAGGAGAAAACTACAGAAAGGAGCAAGCATGCGAGTTTTATGTCTCGGCAGTTAGGCACCGAGCCGGGCGACAAATGTGATGAATTTTTAGGAGAACAATGAAATGAACAATAAGATAATGCCGCTTCTCGGCTCAGACTTGGCTGATGTCGATCTTGTGCGCGAGTTGGAGCTGGCGCAAGCCAAGTCGGAAACTAATTCTCAGTTCGATTGCTGGTGTGCAGAGATTGCCGCTCATGAAGAGCACGGATTTTCCATCCCTACGCGTGATGAGTTGATCGATACATCTGGCGATTTCTTCGTTCATCTTATGATGGAGCGTGAATGATTTTGTGCTCATTCATATTGATGTTTAGCTGAGAGTGGTGCCACGGGCAGTGGCTACGTAAATACTTGAACAAGAGTGCCGGCGAAAGCCGGCTCTTGTTCTTTTGGAGGTGTAAATGACTAATTCTTACAGGCCTCTGGCCAAAACAATCGATTGTCCAAGAACGAGAAAAGAACTGGACAGACTTGTCGATGCGGAAATGGAAATTCAAAACGACTTTCTCTGTCGCCAACTTCGCAAAGCTATGAAAGAGCGGGCCGGTAATGAGAATGTGCGTATTGCTTGTGCGAAATATATCGGAGCTGACAATTTTAGAAGAATCTTTGACTCTGAGTGCACGTTGCCGTGTTTGAAAAATGTCGTCAAAATTGCCGATAAGCTCAATTTGCAATTGGTCTTGAAAAATTATCCGTTTTTGCATTCGTTTGCTGTTCCAGGGCGTGATTTCACATTTGGAGCGGAATTCGAGCATGAAGAGTTTGCCGAGTTTCTCTTTGACCTTTCTTTACATCGCTCGGCTCGCGGTGACACTTTGGAGATGAAGAAGGAGCGCGAGAGGATTTTGGAAAACTTGATCCAACCGGAGTTTCCAATTTATTGGACAACTCTGATTCGCTATGCGGCAGCTTGCGGATACCAGGTTAACTTCTCCTTGAAGCGCAAGTCGCAAACAATCTCAGACAGAGTCTCGAAAGAGGAGGGGTGTTTCACACCGAGTAAGCCTGCAGAGAAACCCACAGGCGAAATTGCAGGAGCCTGCGGTGAAGGTGGATGTGACAGAGGCGATTACAACGCCTTGGTCCAGCGTTTGAACTACACGATTTAGAATCGCTGACCACTGCACTGACGCAGATAAGAGAGGGCCGATGGATTATATCCACGGCCTTTCTCTTCTTTTTTGAGTATACTAAACCGTATAAGAGAGTGCGGACAAAAGAAGAACTGGGGCGGAAATTGCTTTCACACCCCAGTTCCAAACAACAACCAATCAGTCTTCTTCGGGCGTCAGAAGCTTGTTACAGCCTGGCGCTCTTCAAGACCATGAGTTTCTCCTGGCTCATTTCGTGCGCACTATAGGCGATACCGCCCATGCCGACGCCCGAGTCGCCGCGACCGCCGAAAGGCATCCAGTCCACGCGGAATGCAGTGTGGTCGTTGACCATTACTGCAGTGGCGTTGAGCTGTTTGACTGCATGCATCGCGATATCGATGTCCTTGGCGAACACTGCTGCCTGGAAAGCCAGAGGCAGTCCATTGGCTTTCTTGATGGCTTCGTCGATGTTCTCATACGAGTAGAGACAAACGACCGGTCCGAAGATTTCATCGCAGCTGACTTTCGTATCGAGCGGCGGATTGAGCAGAACCGTCGGCTCATAGTAGGTGGGAGCGATAACTTTTCCACCGCACAAGAGCTTGGCGCCGGCTGCTACTGCCTCTTTCACCCACTGGTCGATGCGCGTCACTTCGCCGGCTCGGATCAGTGGTCCGACTTCCGTTTCTTTGGATTTCGGATCACCCACCTTCAGAG
>CAZBOX010000024.1:0-8973 GCA_964493595.1 uncultured Candidatus Obscuribacterales bacterium
CCTTTTCCACCAGCTCGTGCGCTCTCATCTCGTACTCGGCAAACATCGTCTGCCTGTGAATGGTCCCGAAGACACAGCTGAGGAAGCCGGCCAGGAGATGCTGCTTCTCCTCGACCGTCTGGCACTTCGTGCGCAGGCTCTCGAAAAGCAAGATCTCGTTGACCGTCGAGGCCGTCTCGGCGGTCAAAAGCGAATACGCATGGGTGGCGAACGGCTGGCTTCGGCGTGAATGGTAGGAGTGCATGCTATGACCGAATTCGTGCGCCAGCGTGATTGCCTCGGAGAGCGTGCCATTGAAGTTCATGAACACATACGGCGGTGTGCCGTAAGTACCATAGCTGTAAGCGCCGCCTTGTTTTCCCTTGCTGCTCCGCCAATCAACCCAGCGTTCATCGAAGCCGCGCTTCACAACGGACTGATATTCATTGCCCATGATGGCGACGGAGTCGACGACTGCACCGGCCGCTTTGTCGAAAGTCAGATCCTCGAACATGCCGCAACGCCTGGCCAGCGGCGCATTCAAATCGTACGGATGCAGTTTGTCCAGCCCAAGCAAACGCTTGCGCAGAGACTGAAACCGTTGAAGAGCGGAGGCGTTAGAGCGAATGAAGGCGATCAGATCCTTGTAGCACTGAACCGGCATGTTCAGCTCGGAGAGCCTCATTTGAAGCGAACTCTCGTAGCCGCGCAGCCGCGCATTGGTCACGTCGGCTCGCACTTGCGCGTAATACATCGCAGCAAGCGCGTCCTGGTGATTGCTCAGAGTGCCGAAGAGCGACTCGAAAGCAGACCGGCGCAATTCGCGATCTTCCGACTGGAGAAGTCTGTTGAATGAACCCGTGCTGACGACATGCGTTTCGCCATTCGCATCAGTAGCAGGAGGAAACTGAAGCGTGCCGGTGAAGGTGTCGAAGGTGTTGCTGATTGAAGAGAATACCGGTTGCAGCTCGGCAAGCACCTGCTCTACTTCCGCCGACCGCACGTGCTTGGCCTGGCGCTGAAGCTCTTCTAGGCTGCGCCGATAAATGGCCAGTAAGTCATTCTCCTTGAGCGCCTGGAGCTTTTCTTCGCCCAATGCGATCAGCTCCGGCTCGACGAACGACAGGGATTGACCGAGCCTGCTCCTCAGATTCTCCGCCTGCCCATACAAGCCGACGGCGTTTGTGTCAGTCATATCCACGGAAAGGCTCTGCACGGCAAACACGCAAATCTTGCTGAGCACCAACTCCACTTCGTCCCTGAGCTCGCTTAGACGCAGCAGCGTTTCTGCCGAGCCCAGCTGTCCCTTGAACTGTTCGAACTCTGGTAATTTGCTTTCCACCCACGCGTAGCTTTCATCGAATGCTGCGCGCGACGTGAAAATCTTCGAGAGATCCCAGGTGTTTTCCACCGGTATTTCTGAACGGGCCTGAAGCGTTTTCATTTCCTTGGTCATCAGAGTTTCCTTGTCCTTAAGCGTGGTGCGCACGGTGCCGATTTCTTACCGTCGGCTCAAGCGAGCTCACACAAACCACTTACTCGTGGAATGTAGAGCTAGGGCGATCTTCGTTGGAAGACGGTGCCGGGCTTCTAACCCCAAGCGGCCGCATGCATCTCCTGTGTTGCTTCGCTCAGATGCTGCGTTTGTCGATAAAACTCAATTTGGTGGCAGGCGGGGATTCTCTTGCACGAACCTTCTGCTGGCGCATCAAAGTGCCATAGAAGAGCTAATCAAAGTAATCTGTATTCAACTGAGACTTGCTTTCAAGACCTCTTCCGGCGGGATTTAAGTAAAAGCACAATGACTTGAGCATGTGAGACTGTAGGACTGTTAGTCAAGAGAATAAGTGATAGTGGGACTCGTAAGGATAAGTCTGAAGCGCTCTCGAATAGGGCGTTCGCGGACGCCGCTGGAACAGAAAATCGACAATATTTCGAAAACATCATGATTGGCGCAGTGGTACTATATGTGGTGCAAATTGAAACGCCAATAGCCCGAGCCGGCGCTCGAGCAGTCAAAAGTTTCTTCTTGGACTTTTATGAACTGACGAGCGTCAAATATTCATAAAACGGCGATGCATCTTGAGAAGCCGGTTCATGCGGGACATTCTTCAGGCAGCGTGATGTCATGGGTGCGGTTGCGAATGGAAATGTGCGGGCAATATCTGTACACTAACCGACAGTCCAGCTTAGTGTGTTTGCGCATGAATCGTACAGAAAAGGTTGTCGCACTAGTCTTTTCAGCTTGCGCTGCCAATTTTTCGATTATGGATTTTGTTTTTGCGCAAAATTCGAAAGGGAATGAGGCGGACGGTCGCTCTGGCAAGAGCGTTCAGAATGCATTTCTGAGACAGGATATATATAGGAGGCTCCTCGATAATTCCTCCTCTGTGTCGCGTGAGTTTCTGGATAAAAATATCCAGGCCAGTTCAGCGACCATTCGTCGCGACCCAAAAGCCGCTGAGGCTTACACGATTCGAGGGCTCGCCTACTGGCGTCTGGAAGATTCTCGTAATGCCAGCCTTGATCTGGAGAAAGCTTTTGCTCTGTCACCATCTATTGCTTCGCCCGGCATGATGCTTATTTTGGCGGAATGCTTCGCAGAGCAGAACAATAATGCCAAAGCGATACAGATACTTACCAAAGCCATAAATTCGAGTGAAGCGACCAGTCTTTTGTACTTGAGGCGCGCTCAAGCATATTCACAAGCGAAAGATTACAAGGCAGCGTTGCTAGATGCCGAGAAGGTCGTAGCTATGAATCCGCGTCAACGGTGGGCCATAGAGCTGAGAGGCAATTTGTGTTTGAGTGCCGGCAAATACGAAAATGCTGTACGAGATTTTAGCGAGTGCATAAAGCTCTCTCCCCAAGAAGGGAAGCTCTACGCTAACAGAGCCGCTGCCTATGATGGGCTGGGAAAAAAGGCACAGGCTCTGGCTGACAGAAAGAGAAGAGACGACCTTAATCGCGACCTGGGTTATTGAAGAATGACAGCTGAGCGATCGCCATTGGCTCGATACAGACCATCTGTTTTTCGCCGTGGATTGCTAGTGGTTATGATCCCAGGATTGCTCAGCAGTTTGTTTCTTTTTTCGCTTAACCAGTTCTGGCAATCCACATCAGACCTGACAAGACAAGAGCAGGCACGCAGTGCCGTCGTATTGAATATGGCTGTATGTTTCAATGCTCTTATCAGTTATTGCTCGGACATTATGACTCTCAGCTTCGACAAATTACGTCGACTGGAACAACGAGCGCAGAGCGAGAGAGAGACCTTCGAAATCTCTCTTGCCCGGCTGAGAAACATGAAAGACGCCGGTAATAATATCGAAGGTTTGAGAAAATTCTGCCGGCACGCGGAAAAGATGTCGTCGGACGCCGAGGCGTTATCGGCTCAGTTGGCCAGAGAAACTTTTACCAGCAATATCGCGCGATTCATGCGCTATCGCGGCTTTATGGTTAAAGGAGCGGCTCTGGCAGAATTTCTCAACCGCTATTTCGTCGCCGAGACCGAAGGATTGAATGCGCTGCGCACCCAGATGGAGACTGGAAGAAAGCGGCTCTATGCTATTTCGGCTGTTGGCATGCCTCTGGTCCTGCTTGGCTCCTTGGTGGGACTTTATTTCTTTGCACGTACTATTTTCTTGAAGGTTCGGAAGCTAGCAGCCAAAGCCTCGGTGTTTCCAAATCTTCCAGCATACGAGGAAAGCGTACAGTCGCTCGACGAATTTGCATATCTAGATCAAATACTCAGCAGAACTGCCGAGGAGGTTCGGAATGCTGCGGAACTGCGGCAGTCATTTGTGCAGATGCTTGCTCATGATATGCGTTCTCCAATTATGGCGACTCAGGTCTATATAGAAATCCTTCAAGAGATGTACGCAGACAGGCTTTCGAAGGAGGGGCGCGAAACCTGCCAGTCCGTCAAAAAAGATCTCACTGATGTGCATGATTTCGTGAGCGACCTGCTGACCGCCGAAAAGCTGGAGTGCGAGCCAATTGAGCTTGAGTATGCATCTATCTCCATCGATGAAATAGTCGAGTCGGCGCAGACGGCTTTAATGGATCTGGCTGATGAGAAAGACATCGCCATCAGTTATGATGCGCAAAACATCGAGCTCGAAGCTGACCACGAGCGGTTTTTACAGGCTTTGGTTTGTTTTATCAAAGCCTCCCTGCAAGGATCGTTGCCGGGAACCATTTTGGCAATTACCGCCAAGACCAGCTCGGGAAACCTGACTGTCAGTCTGAAAAGCAAGGGGTTGCCTGTAGGCGAGAAGGAAATTTCCAATCTCTTCGACCCTTTTCGCGCTGAAGGAAAAGAGAATTCTTTTGATTTGTCCAACGGCGGTCTGAATCTTCGCATTGCGCGTTTGATTTTAGAGGCGCACGGTGGGAAGACCGGAGGACGGGGAGATTCTGAGGGGCAACGTGAGTATTGGCTGACTATACCCCTCTCTAACAAGAGGGAGAGCGGCGCTTCATCATCTACCAGATGGGATAATCCAGATGCGCTCACACAAAAATCAACCAGCGGCTGGAAAGATCTCCTGGAGTCGTCTAGCTTTCGCAATTGTTTACTGGTATTTTCTGCAGCCTTTATTCTGCAAGCATCCTGGATTCTCTGGCTGGGAGGACGTGTTGCCGACTCTGAAAGATTGGCTAGTCAGGCAATTCAGCAAACTAACACACTTTTCTCACTGAATAAACTCTGGCTGGAGCTAGTGCTTGCCAACAATCGAATGGGCTTTTACCTGGCCGCAAATGATGAAGCCAAGCTTGCCCTTGCGCGCCAAAATGTTGCTACTGCTGAGAGTTTAATTGGTGATCTTAATCAGCTTTTTCAGCAAAGAACCGAGCATGCAGATACCTGGTCGAATGTGCGGTCTTTCGTAGCAGACGAAATTTCCAGCCTGAAAAGCATGACCGAGCCCAGTGAAGATGGTGATGCTGCGGTGGATCTGGGCATCCTGGGCAGCCGCATCGAAAGGGCCAACGAACTCAATGCTCGAATGCAAAATCTTTCCGACAGCGAGATGGCGCGCCTTTCAGAGGTGCAGAATCGGCAGGCCGGTATTCAGGATAAATTTCAGGGCGTCATAACTCTTGCAATTGCAAGCAATCTGTTCACTATGGCGATTATTGTTTGGTTGTTCAGCAAAAACATCTCTGCGCGTCTGGACACGCTGGTTCAGGCCGCCAGACAAATTCCATTACGGCAGCCAATCGACCGCATGATGTCCGGTCACGATGAAATCTATCAAGTCTATTGGCTTTTGTGCCGCGCCGCTCTAAATCTGAAAGATTCTTCCGATCAACGCAAAATCATCATGCAAATGCTGGCGGATAACATCGGCCGACCGCTTTCCCGTGTTGAATCTAACCTTGCCGCTCTTTCGACTTTATTGCCCGAAGATGTGGTCGAGAAGAGTCGCACGAATCTACAGTCTGCCAGCGACAACATAAAGCGGTTGCTGGCTTTGGTTGAAGATCTCCTCCTCCTGGACGAGCTTGAAAAAGGCAGTCTTCAGGTCACCAAACAGCCTTGCTCGGCCCGCGAAATTGTCGAAGCTTCAATACAGTCTGTAGGTGGAATTGCGCTCAAGAAGGGCATCGCGCTTAAGAACAATTGCGTCGAACTCGAATTTAGCGCCGAAAGAAAGAGACTCATACAGGTATTGGTCAACTTGATTGGCAATGCAGTCAAATTCTCGCCACGTGGTTCGGAAATCGTCGTACAGGGAGAATTGCGAGATGGGCGTTTGTATCTCGCCGTTATTGACCAGGGACCAGGCCTCAGCAAGCAAGATATTGAAAAGGTCTTTGCGCGCTTCTATCAAAAAGATGAGCACAAGAAGCAAGGTTTTGGACTGGGTCTTTCGATCTGCTCTCTCATTGTTCGCTCGCACGGTGGAGAGATAACGGCAGAGGGTGAACCTGGAGTAGGCAGCAAGTTCATTATCACGTTGCCTCTGGCCTAGCTAAACTGAGATTATTCCTGGCTTTCTATTTTGTAGCCTGATCCCAATACCGTCTTAACCAGGTCTTCTTTGCCGATTTTCGCTAACTGCTGGCGCAATGTGCCCATCCATGTGCGCACAGAATTGGTCGTACCATTGCTGTCTGCAGTCCAGACTGCATCGAGCAAGTTTTGCGCGGTAAAAGTCTTGTCAGGGTGACGCATCAGGTATTCCAGTAGTGCACTTTCCTTGGCTCGCAGTTTTATTTCCTTTCCGTCTGCCCGTGCTATTCGCTGCTCCGGCAGAAGTTCTACCCCGCCGATTCTCAGATTCTCGACAAATTGACTGGAAACCCGCCTCAGAAGACCTTTGATACGCGCCGACAGCTCGCGAATATCAAAGGGTTTAACCATATAATCATCGGCACCCGAGTTGAAGCCGGATTCTAAAAAGGAGATGTTGTTTCTGCCTGTCAGAAAGAGAATCGGAGTGCTTCCTCCGCGGCTCCTGTAGAGCCTGCAAAGTTCATCTCCCTCGATGCCCGGCAACCCCCAGTCGAGGACGATAACATCATATTGAAAGTTGGTCAGAAGTTGGATGGCATCTTCGCCAGTCGAGGCAGTCTCTACGCTGTGCCCCTGCAATACAAGAAAGTTTTGCACCGCGCTGGTAAGTTCTTGATCGTCATCAACAAGAAGTATCTTGGACATTTCAGTAAGACTCATTAGGCGACATTTGTATACTATCAAACTGACCGGCCGCGGATGGGCTAATTGTTGCTTGGCATCTGGGCGGAGAAGATGAATTTCTGCAACACTTTGCGCAGCGTCTTGGAAATTTGACGCATATTTTATAACCGCCGGATGTGGTATCGATAATGGTGGCGTCCTATCACCGTCTGCCGCGGACCAGGCTAGCGCAACAGCGCCTAAATTTGACGTGTATTTGACCTCTAGCGGCACCGCTAATAGTGGCGAAGCAGCGAGGAATTTTTAAAAGGCGCGATCGCCGCTTGACTACCGTGCGGATTTTTCAGCATGCTCTGGTATTGATTTTGTTTTCTTTTCAAGACTTTAGAGGCTTTGAAACGCTGCCACTCTTGAATTAGCAGTTCTACGCTCGCGGATTTACAAGCACTTCTGTGTGCTTGGAATTCTGCCGTGCTGAATTGAAGACTTTTCTTTGATGCCGTTTTAAGCAGTCTCAGGCTTATTTCGCTTGGTTTGTTTGCGCAACTGCGAGCTGGAAAGGAAATGAGGCAATGAAACTGGGGATAAAACTTCCAATCGAGCGCCTGGAAAGACTATTTCCCTGGCGCGCTTTCTGGCTTGTTGCCCGACCCTACTGGACGGGACCGACAAGCCGTAAGGCAAAAACTTTGCTGGCGGTAACTCTTCTCTTGATGGTCGCCAGCATCAAAGCGAATTACTACATCGGCGTGGCTCTCAGGCAATTCACCGAAGCCATCAACACATTGGGCGGCGACGAGCTGTTCTTCGAGAAAGGCGAATGGCTTCTTGTTGCAGTCGTAGCCTGGACGTTGGCGGCGGTTTTCTACGGATTCTTGCGCAGCTGGCTGATCTGGGACTGGCGAATGAGCGATTCGATGATGCGAATTCGTCAGTGGATAAGCGATGAGGCTTTCCTAAAGGAAAAGGTCGTCGCTCTTGGAAATCAGGATCAGCGCTTGATCCAGGATCCCGATCTGTTTACTGAAAGAGCCGTGCTTTTGCCGCTTGCCTTTCTCGAGTCGGTTTACGGTATCTGGACTTTCGCGCCGATACTATTGGACAGCTCGGGTTGGCTGGCTGCTGGCAGTGTCGCTTTTGCAGCCGTGACGTACATAATGGTCTTCCTGCTTGGCTCTTCTTTGTCGAAACTGATGGGGCAGAGGTATGAAACAGAAGCCGTAACGCGCACTTATCTGCAGCGGGCCGCCGGACAGGCTGCTGCCATAGCACTTCAGCGCAACGAACGACTGGTCCTGGCACAAGCTGCCAGCCGTCTCGAATCATTGAAGGCGGCGCTCTGGGCGGTAATGTGTGTCAATCGCAATGTCAGTCTCTGGCAGACATTCTGGGGCAAAGTGGTTGAGCACGGACCTTTCGCTCTCATCGGCTGGTTCTACCTGCACAGGCAGATATCCAGCTTTGGCTCCATTCTGCAGGGCGTGCAAGCTTTTCAGAATGTTTATTCGGGGCTTACTGTCTTCGCCGCCAATTGGGAAGCAATATCGACGCTGCGAGCTGAATGCGAGCGGCTCGGGGCTCTGGTCGAAGCGCTGGAAGAATCTTCGGCCGAGCGAATGAAGGAGGGGCAATGGGTTACATTCCAAAAGGGCGCTACCGTGTCCTTCAAGGATGTGACGGTTCACAACCAGTACATCGGCTCTAAGCCGGTTGTCGTTGGTTTGAACCTGACAATCGACGACAATGTGCTTTTCACCGCTACTGACGGCCAGGGTAAACCCGAACTTGCCAGAGCGTTGGGTCTGGCAGTGGCACGTGGAACGGGCGAGATAACGCGTCCAGAGCGCGACAAGGTCATGTTCTTGACTCAGTTTCCTTTCATTCCCGAGTGTACTCTCAGAGAGTTTCTTGCGGACGGAAGCTTGGAGGCGCGCAAAGATCACGACCTGTGGAACGCCCTCTGCTCTGTGTCATCTGAGTTGAAGCTGATGGCTGAAAAATCCGGTGGGCTCGATGTCGTAAAAGACTGGAAATCCAGCCTGCCGGTTTCTCAACAACAGCAGCTTTGCCTGGCCCGCTTGATTCTCGTAAAGCCGGAATATGCGGTGCTGGAGCAGGCTACCGATGCATTCGAGCCCGAATACGAGAGCAAAATCTACTCAGTCCTTCTGGCTCTGGGCGTGAAGATTATCGCTTTCTCGAACGCGGCGCGAGTAGCAAAACATGTCGACCGCGTCATCGAACTCAGCCCCGATGGCACCTGGCAGGAAGCCAAAGCGAGCGAATACAACACTCCGCGTTGGAAAATCCTGCTGAATCATCTGACGGACGCTGTCCCGGGATGA
>CAZBOX010000024.1:9073-36828 GCA_964493595.1 uncultured Candidatus Obscuribacterales bacterium
GGGGCATCGCCACCGTTTCGGTGATTCTGGCGTTCGGGTTCGCCGCCTTGGTGATACTGGTGATGGTGGCGTTGGTCATGGGGCTGTGCGGCTGCTTCTATACTTGAAGCCTGCCGCTTGGCCGCCTGACTTTCATGCCAAACAAAAGAAGGAATGGAAACATGATCGATAATTGCGGGAGAGCGTTGCTTTCCTTCCTGATTATCATCTGTGCTGCGGCATATATTGGGCTTGCGGTCATCCGTCCGTCTGAAAATTCGGCGCAGCGCTTGAAGCAGCATGCATTCCCCGAGCGCCCAGCCACGACTCTCATTCTTCCGCCTTTGGATGAGACGGCTGCCGATCAGGTCAGATTCGGCAAGGTCAAATACTGGAAAGACGGTCCTACCCGCAAGGAGATTGACCTGGAATACCTGAGCGGCATGGAAGAATTCCAGTATTTCAATGAGTGGGGGATCAAAACAAGCTCGTCTCAATTCTATCCGGCAGATGCTGATGGAAAGTCGCGTCGCAGAAGCGATGCGACTTTTGCCGCGGACGGTGCGACCTTTGCAAGCCACCAGAAATGGAGGCGCGATGGGTCGCTGGAAAGGTCCGGCTCGACGATGCCGGGAGGCGAATACGAGCAGAAGTATTTCGCCTTGGACGGTAAAACCGTCCTGCGCAGGCGAGTCTTTACGCCCGGTGACAAGGCTCTCAAGTTCGAAGAAATCTTCGATTCAAACGCTGAAAAATTGGCGGCGATAAATTATCGTGCCACCACTTTCGGCTACGAGACCGACATCACTCTCTTTAAGGGCGGGAGACGAACGGCGCATTTCGTCAAAAATATCGTCGAGGAAAAGGGTGAGCTTTTCGCGGGCGACGGCGCGACCGTGATTGCGCAGTATTTGAAAGATGTGACCATGTCGGAAGAAATCTACATGGCACTTGACGGAAGAGTGGTTCAGACTCGTCGGTCCATGCGCTTCACCAGCTCGCAGACTGTGACTTTTGCCGCATCGTCTGAGACCGGAGTGACATATCGGCAAGTCCGGCGCCTTGCGCCAACCAGCCAGAAGGCTGGAGGCGCGCAGGCAGCTCCTGCTTCCCGGTTGCTGCGCACTGTCGAGGAAATCCGCGATGGTAAATCCCTCTTCATTGCAAGGATGGGAAAGGACGGAATCCACGCCGAGTCCGTTACCTATGAAAGGCCTGCTGGAGGAGCTATTGTGAAAACGATAGGCGCCGGCGGAAAAGTGCTCAGGGTCACGGAGCTGAATGAACGTGGCGAAATAGTCTCATCGATCGCGCCTCGGCACTCCGAGGCGTTTGTCTTGCCGGCGGAAGCTCTCGAAGATCCGTCTCACCCGAGACTGCCGGAATTCAAGGATGATGCTGCACCGCCCCGTCTCTATGACTATCCCTGAGCAGGTGCAAGCCAATATGGAGTAAGTGTCATGCTGAAGATACTGAAATGGAGCATGTGCTTAGGCGGCATTGCGATGATCGTCTACGGCGCTATAATGCTCGCCGGACCATCCGGTTTTGGCGGGTTGCTTTTGATAATCTGGGGAATCGGCTTAAATATGCTCATGGCGGTCAACGGTATCCATCCGTTGGGCCCGGTCGAAGTTGTGCACCCGTCGGAGCCGGCCGCTGCAGTCGCGGCGCCCAGAACATCGGCGTGTGCACCGCGGACGGTGCGGCTCTCGGCAGGGAAAATCCTTGTCAACGATCGTCCGGCTCTCATTCTGTCCGGTGAAGTTCATTACTTTCGCTTGAAGAAAGAAGAGTGGGCCGATCGCCTGGACAAGCTGCAAGCCAACGGGCTGAATACTGTCTCCACCTATATTCCCTGGTTGTGGCATGAGCTGCCCGACGGTTCTATCGACCTTGACGGGCGCACTCATCCTCAGCGCGATCTGATCGCCTTTCTCGATATGTGCGCTCTTCGTGGACTGAATGTGATTGCCAGACCCGGCCCGTTTGTGATGGCCGAATTGAAGAATGAGGGCATTCCATACCGCCTTTACCGTCAATTCCCTCATCTTCGTCCGGTCACCTGGAATGGTGCTTCGGCAAAGACTGCCACCCTGGACTATCTGGCTCCGGACTTTATCAATGCCGTCAGCGGCTGGTATTCTGCGGTCATGCCTGTACTTTCCGAGCGACTGGCACCCAAAGGCGGTCCGGTGATCGCTGTTCAGCTGGACAATGAAGTGGGCATGCTGTCCTGGGTGTCGAATTCGCCGGACCTCACAGATGTCGTTTGTGAAGACTTGCGTGCCTGGGCAAGACAACGCTATGGTGACAAAGTCGCCTCTGCGCGTGCCGGGGCTGATGTCACCGACAAAGTTGCCTTCGCCGGAGCATTGCGGTCTCCAGGCAATGACTCTCTGGCGTTGCATCACGATCTCGGGCTCTACATGCGCACTCGATTTAAGCGTTATCTGCACGAGTTGCGTGAGATCGCTCAACAGAAAGGAATCTGCGATGTGCCTTTCCTGATCAACGTTCATGGCACCAGCTCTGGACGAGGTCGCACCTTTCCCATCGGAATCAGCCAGCTTTTCGAATCATATGTCGGGGAAACACAGATGACCTGTGGCTCCGACTATTATTTCGGAGATCTGACCGTGGCCAATGTTGCCGATCTGTATGTGGACAATGCCTTCATGGCAGCGGTGCTTGGCCCTGATCAGCCGCTTACTTCCCTGGAGTTTGAAGCCGGAGACGGCAATTATTCAGACGATCTGGGAGTGCTGTATGCGCCTGAGGCGATCGAGCTGAAAACCAGGCTGTGTCTTGCGCAGGGTAACCGGCTTCTTAATTACTACCTGCATGCCGGCGGTCATAATCCCTCCATCGAGAAAACCGGCGACGGCATCGCTCGCATTGCCTTCACCGGCGAACGGCATGGCTTTGCTGCTCCGGTTGGACCGGAAGGGAAACTGAACCCTTCTTATCATGCCATCAGCCGGGTTGTCTCCAACGTGAAGGAGATCGAAGATCTGCTCTCCACGTCGAAAGAAGAGCATGATGGGTTTGCTCTCGGGTTTGTTCCGGACCACTATCTGAGCGAATACAGGTATCCAGGCTCGTCCAAACGCAGCGAGCAGATAGCTGATCTGGAGCGCTTTCGTGGCATGGGTCCGCGTGATGTACTGGCGCGTGCTCTGCTGCTGGGAGGCTTCTCATTTCCAGCTGTCAACCTGCAAGCCGGCGTGCCGAATTATCCGGCAGTTGTCTTGTCCACTGGAAGAACCTTGAACGCGGGCGTGCAGCGAAATCTCGCTCAGTTTGTTCGCCAGGGCGGCAAGTTGCTTCTGGTAGGGCTTTTGCCTGATGTTGATGATGATGGAACCACGTGCACGATTCTTGCCGATGCTCTCGGATTGAAAGATTCCGGGCGCTTGTTTGAATCAAGCTCACCCCACTACTGGCCATCAGTCGCTGGGCATGGCTGGATAGCTCCTCGACCTGAAGTGCGTGTGACTGTGGCACAGTTGCTCTCATCGAAAGATGGCTCGCCGCTGCGCCCTCTGCTAACCGAGGTCGAATCTGGATTACCGTGCGCGGTGGAGGTAGCTTGCGGAAAAGGGCAAGCCATTTTCCTGGGCTGCGATTATCCCGCCGACCTGATTTTCTATCGCCAACTCATGTCCGCACTTTCAGTAGTGCCGCGCTGGCGGTTGAATGCCGATGGACCGGGAGTCGTCGTTACCTCGACGGTTTCCGCCGGTGGAGAGCGCTTGCTGCATCTCATCAACGTGGCACCATCGGCGGTGATGCTCTCCGTAAGCCACTATGGGCAACCGGCCCTGGGTGGAAGGCGCATTACCATGCCGGCTCGCTCCGGACTGATCCTGGCTGTGGGCAAGACCGACCGGGACAAGAAAGACGGTAATCGGCCCTGATGCAATAACTTACGGGCGGTTGGTCCGCCCGTTTTTGCCAATTCCAGACGGCTTTGCGCCGTCTTGCTTCGCAATGGAGAAAGACCATGAAACGAGTGAAAACTATTCGCTCCGGACGCTGGAGTGCTGACACTAGCCCGGTCCCTTTGCGCCCATATGAGTTTCCCCAAGAATTCGTCTTCGGCGCCGCCACCTCCGCTTATCAGATCGAGGGCGGTATTGACGCTGTCAGCGGTCGGGGCCGCTCTATCTGGGAGCCATATTTTGAAAAACGCCCGGGCAGCGACACCGGCGAAATCGCATGCGATCACTACAATCGCATGCCTGAAGACGTCAGGCTCTTCAAAAAGATGGGACTGCAAGCCTATCGCTTCTCGGTCGCCTGGCCGCGTGTTCTACCCCAGGGTGCAGGACCCGTCAACGAGAAGGGACTCGACTTCTACAAACGGCTAGTGGACGAGCTTCTGGCGGCGGGAATCGAGCCCTATCTGACTGGCTATCACTGGGACCTGCCTCAGGCTCTCGAGGAGCTGGGCGGCTGGACCAGCCGAGACACGGCCAAGCACTTCGGCGACTACATGGACTTGCTTGCTCGCTCGCTGGGCGACCGGGTTAAGTACTGGGGTACGCTCAACGAGCCGGCCGTGGTTCTGTCGGGTTACACCTCCGAGGGGCTCGCTCCAGGGCGCAACGATCCTAAATTGTGGGCACCTGTCGTTCACAACTTGATGTTGGCGCACGGTCATGGTGCTGCCGCGATTCGCTCCGTCAATCCGGAGCTCGTCGTCGGCTGCACCGTCAATCTCGTTCCCATTGAGCCGGCCAACAAATCGGCTCGCCCTGCGGCTCGCCGCCTCTGGCAAAGGGATTATGCCGTATTCCTGGACGCCATGCTCAAGGGCGAATACCCGAAGATCGTGCGCAAGGAGATGGAGTCCAGCGGATTGCAGATCTTGCCTGGGGACATGGAGTTGATTGGCTCCGGGCTCGACTATCTGGGCGTCAACTGGTATCTGCGCCTGGTCGTCAACCGCCTGGGTCGCGTGATTCCTGTACCTGCTGCTGAGATCACGCAAGTGGGTTGGGAGATGCATGCTGAATCACTAACCAGCATGCTTGTCGCGATGCAGGATGAATACGAGTTGCCGCCCATTTACATTACGGAAAATGGCGCTGCAATCGACGACAAAATCGAGGGCGCCTGGATTCACGACACCGTAAGAATGAAATACATTCACGATCATCTCAACGCGCTGGAAAGCGCGATTGCCAGAGGCGTGGATGTGCGCGGCTATTTTGCCTGGAGCGCTCTGGATAATCTCGAGTGGGCATCAGGCTTCAGAATGACCTTTGGTCTGGTGCATGTCGACCGCAAGACCTTGAAGCGCACCTTCAAGGACAGCGCTTATTGGTACAGGGACATGATCAACATCAATCAAGGCGGCGAGGCGGCCTGAAAAACGCGAACGAAAAATGGAGGTTCAAATGCGTGAAGTGAAGCTTGATTGTCTGGCCTGGCGCACTATATTCACATACCGGGGCACCAAGTATGAAAAGTCCTGTACTTTTCAGGCGGGAAAGGTGAAATGCCATCCTGTTCTCGGAGGACAGGTGCAGCGCGAAATCGATGATTGGCTCCCCCTCGATGCGATGGTGACCGTCTCGAATCAGTGACACCGGTGTCGACCAGAATCAGTTAGTAAGCTGCACAGAAAGCTTGAGAGAAAGGACTTGAAAATGGATAAGCGTATCATCACACCCGGCGAAGCGAGCGATGCATATCTTACAATCTTGGAGACGCAAATTCGGGCCTCCAGAAAACATCTCAACGATGCGCTGGTGGCGGCGGGCGGCATGAAATTCAACTATCCTGAAAATCTGCTTCCCCGCGGGGGCGAGCACATTCTCATTCAGGAGTTGCGTGACTCCGGCTGGAATGTCGTAGATTCCGATCCTCGTGACGGCAGATATTACATCATCAGCCGTCCGACGAAGGGCTAACTAAGCCGGGACGCATGCGAAGGAGAAGGCAAATGACACTTAGCGATGCGCCGGACGACAAGGTTGTCGAGGCGTACTTTATTTTGCTTTCCATTCTGGCTACCGAGCGCAGCAGTCTTTTGGCTGGTCGTTCCGAATCGGCGAAGGCGTCCAAGGCGATGCGACTATTTGCCGAAATCGAAGGCGAATATGCCCGCCGAGGCTTCAGACCGCTTTTGCCTTCGTGCGGACTTTTGCCTGCTGCAAAACCGTCTGATGGCGGTGTCTTTGTGCTGGCTGTGAAGCGCTTGCCTGGAGAGCATCCTGTTTTTTTCGCTCGTGCAATTCGAAGGAGTATCGAGCAAAAGATCAGTGAAGTAGGCGCCTGGTCCGGCAACGGCAACCGGCTATTGGACTAGTATCCAGAGCCGAATAAGTGCTTGCGGGGGCACTTTGAGAAAGACACCGGCGCGAACGCGTGCCGGTGTCCGTGAAATTTAAACGCAGCGCTAGAAGTCGGTGCTGGTCCACTTTGTGGTTGTCCGACTGAATAGTGTATGCGGCCGCTTGGGGTAAGAAGCCCGGTTCCGAACCCTTGCACAAGTGAACACGGTCCGTTTGCTTGTGCTTGCTTGAGCCGACGGTAAGAAATCGGCATCAGTGCGACCCACTAAACAAATGCAGAAAGGACTAAACATGGGTACCCTCAATCGCAAAAACGCTTCTCTTTCCTTGCTCGGTGCAATCTCGGGCGGCTCTCTGGGCGCCTTCTTCGATGCGTCGCTCAATGCCATCTTCATTGAGTCCATGTCGTTTGCCGAGTTCGGCTCGCATCTTATCGGCGGAGCGCTGGTCGGGCTGGCTTTTGGCCTTCTTTCGCTGATAGTCTTCCTGGCGGCTACCTGGTCTATGCGCGGCGACACGGAAGCTGCAGCGCTGGGGCTTGTGCGCGTGACGCTCTTCTGGGGAGTCATGGTGGTGATGGCTCTCATCGAACATGCCATGGAGGGGACGCCGGTAGTAACCGTTGAACTCTTCCTTAGCCTCTCCAGCGCCGTCTTGCTTTTCACCGGTGTCTGTCTGGGGCAGTACGTTGCTCTGACGTCTTTGCGGGCGCCGGAGAAAGCCTAGGCTCCGTCGCGAGCCTAAACAGGAAGCTGGGTTGCAAGACCCAGCTTCCTCATTTGTCAATCGATAAGAAAACGGTGATGTTGCAATTCGGCGATCTTGAAACAATGGAGACAAAAATGACGGACTTGAATTTGGAAGCCAAAGTTGGTGACACTGTCGTGGTCACTTTCATGAGTGCAAACAGAGGAATCCAGACGATTGAGCGTATCAACGAGCGGCGCGTATTTCTCGATCGCAAGAGCCCGGCGGCTCGGCGAGGAGATACTTGCCGCGTCAAGATCACCGGGCAGAACCCTTCCGGCTCTGTTTATTTCGTCTCGGTAGATGCGATTCTGAAAACCGAAAATGGCCAAGCGTCATTTTTCGAGAGGATCTTGCGCACCTTGGGCATCGTTGAGGAAGTCGCCAATTACTCAGGCGCAGATACTGCGCTTGCCCTCATAGCTGCTCGTTTCGGTGGCGATGTGGAAGAGCAATTGCAATTCCTTCTGCGCCTGCTCAAATATATTCACGTCAACCAATATACGCTGGGAGGAATCACACGCGATTCTTTCCTGGCTTTGGTTGATGCGGCGGAGGACTTGATCGCTAAAGCCTATGCGCAGAGCAACCCGTGGGCTCAGGCTGATTCATTCATGAAGCTGAGCCAGACCTGCAACGCGTGCTCGCAGAAAGCTCTGGATTATGCGGTGAAGTCGCTGGATAGCCTCGATAAATGCGTCGGCAATCCGTCGTATGAACAAAAGCTTTCTGAGCTCCTGCTGTATATGGAAAGGCTCGGTCAGCTTCAAGATGGGGTCTATCCTGCCCTTCGCGAGAGAATTCTTTCCTGCCTTGGTGTCGACCACAGCAGCGGTATACCGCTGCGCCGCCACTTTTCGGCAGCGAGGAATTTTCTGGCGGCTGACGATCCTGACTCCGCTCTGAGTGTGTTGTTGCCGTTCTATGGTCTTGCAAAGAACGATAATGACTCATCTCAGAGACAGGATTTGTGCAGGCTGCTGGGTGAGTCCTATCTCCAGAAGTCAGACTTTGCCAGCGCTGTTGTGTGCTTTGGTGAATGCGACGTGAGCGATAGCGACCACGATCTTCTGAAACTTATGGCCGATGCTCATTATGGAGGTGGGAATATAGCTACGGCCGCGTCGCTATACAAGCTTGCCTATGAGAAGTGTTTGGCGGAGCAGGACTTCAACCATTAGTTAGCTGAATCCTGTAAAGGGTCAGACTAAAAAACAGTGTGAAGCAGGGCGAAGGAAGTTCTTCCTTTGCTCTGCTTCACAAGAACCATCGAGAGAATGCACGAACTGCACACGCAACGCTGTGAACCCAGGCAAATTGCCTTGAGAAAAGGAACAGAACATGAGCACGATCACGCTTTCCATTCCCTCCGAATTTGCGCTGATTTTGATGAGCTTCGCGACGATTTTCATCACCAAAATCGGCGTGTCGTTTCTTTACATGATGCAGCGCGGAGAGAATTCTCTTGTCGGATTAATCATGCTGGGCGCGACCGTAACGAGGGTTTTTGTCTCGTTTGTGGCGGCGGCTGTCATCGGAATACTGGCGACCAATTACGGCTGGTCATGGACTTTCGTATTCGGGGTTTCCGTCGTAGTGGGTGTCGTCGGCGCGCATATTCCTTTTCTGCGCCGCTGACACTACCCGGCTTCGTGAGCTTGAAGGGTGATGCTTGACGCGAAAGCGAATCAGGGCGCATTCGGGCTCCACTGAAATTGCCGCTGTGCTTTAGTCATACCGGGAGCGCTTGCTGCTGTCAGAACAGCCAATCCGGCTGTTCTGCCTTGCAGCAAGTCGCTCTCGGTATTTGTCTCTTTTGACCCCTTCTACTTCGTCATGTAGTGGCTGTCCGCAGCTGTTTTCTCTAATGATTTCGCGCCGCGTTCTTATATTGGTAGTAGCTTTCTCTTCGGTCTGACATACTCAATCCGGTAATGAATAAGGCTCTGTAATAGAAAGCCCGCTCCACGAGCCGGGATTCCATGCGTGATTTGGAAAATTGAACAGGAAGTGTCGCAAGAATTTTGCGAAAACCGGCCTGCTTTAATTGGGTGCGCTAGCAAGAAGTCGACACACAGGGTCTTTCGTTTGATGTAAATTTGACAGCTCGCGCGATATAAACGACTCACGGATTGCGCGTTAGCAACAATGCGCGCTGATATAAGCAAGGCTAGTGATACTACCGGTGGTGTATTGCTTTGCTTGGTCGTCTGCTGTTTCTGGCAGTGACACCAAATTTTGCGTTTGAAAAACAAAAGCAACTGTGCGGCGCGGATAATTCATCCGGGCCTTTTGTGCTACAATAGTGGTATTGCATATGGTGGCGCTGCGCTATTCTTGAAGAATGTAAAACGTCTTGTCTGAGCTTTTCTATACACATATGCGCTCTCTCTGTAAATCGACTCTGGACGTGAGATTCACGTAAGCAATGCGAGATCGATGTGGTGCAATATTCCTTGCGATTGAAATTCTGATTGCTTGACTGCCGCCCTGTGCGGGCTTCAGAGTATGGGTAAGTACATTTCTTTCCTTCTCGCCAAACAGGTTAATCATCCGGCATAACGCCGCAACTGTCGCAGCATCTCAGCAGTTTTCCATGCACTTAATGTGCGGTGTGTCAGTTCTTCCGTTGTTCGAGTAGCTTTGCTCGATGCCAGTTACTTCATGGTGCTGGTATCGAGCAGCGCTAAGCGTTGCGAAGAACCGAGAGGTTGTTCATGTTTGACACTGATACAGTTATGCGACTTACGCACCGGGCTCTCTTTGGCAAGGAATCATGCGTGATTTTCGTCGGCATCAAAGTGCTCGGCGCTCTTATGCAAGTCTGTGCTGCAACATCCCTGGAGACGGCTCTATGGTCTGTGGTCCCCTGGCTGGGAACACTTTTCGTGGACGTTATCTGGTACGCCGCACCGGTTTTGCTCAGGAGAATCATGTCTTTGATTCCAATGCCGCAAGCGCCCTGGCGTGATATTGCAATGTCAGTGATGGCGTGGCTTCGGCTGCGCTTCTCTTTCGCATAAATCAGAACGGGAGGGCGAATTCGTTCGTCCTCCCGCTCCACGAACTTTGCCGAATGTACAGTTTGAAATTCTCAACCTGTGCATTCTGGAAAGTTTTACTTTCCGGCGGAGAACTCCCACATTGGAGATGTGCATGAAGGCTGGCAAACGGCAGAAGCTCATCGGCGAAGCAGAATTTCGCTGGGCGAAACTGGCTCTTTATCTGGTTCTGAGCTTATATGCCGGGTGGGTATTGACGCCGAACTTTCCATTCGATCTCTGGCAGGGGCTTGCAGTGCTAATAATCTTGGCGCTCCTGGCACCCTTGCTGGCGATTGCTTGCTACGGTTTTTTTTGCAAAAAGCTGCAGAGTCCGATGGATTCTGCTCGAGAGTGAAATCATCGCCAGCATTTCGCTGCAGCAAAGCTGAAGGCGGTTTGACTGCCTCGGCATCGAAACTAAGTGCGTGCTCAAACGAATGTTCATGATCACGCATTGGAACTCGGCTTCGGTCGAGTTGGAACCGCAGTGCTGGGCGCTACTGATGTGGTGCTTTGGTGCTGCAATCTCAAATAGGGCGCATGTGCCCTGAAAACGGAGTACTGTCATGGAACTGATCAAAAAGAATCCGAAGACCGCTGCGACTCTCGGCGGCATTTCGCTGATCGCCTTCTTCGCTGCAATGTCTGCTTTGCCGCCGTCCGGAGTTTTGAAGACCCCGCCGGCGAACCTTGATCAGCCTACCCCTGCTGAGAGGCTTACTCAGCTCGATAAGCCGCAAGTGCTCGTGACCACGCACGAGATCCTGTTGCCCGACGGGCAGCGGGTGACGTGGCGGACGACCACTGGAGAGCCTGTCGGTGACGCGCATGCGAATCAGCTGGTCGACACCTCGTCCCTGCCCAATTTCCTGGGCTCGGTTGTGTCGGGATTCGGCTGGCTCGTCTACAATCTGCTGGTGCCTGCCGGCATCGCTACCCTATTCTTCCGCTGGGTTTTCGGTCAGGGCTTGCCCGGGTCGAATCTTCTCAGGGGAAATCTGGGCGGCGGCGGCGGCTTCCCCGGCGGCGGCATGCCTGGTACTGCCGGTAATACCGCCGGCAAGGAGATGGGCCGTTGGGTGAAACCCGAGGAGATCAGCATTTCTGGCTTCGACGCCGTGGCGGGCGTGCCGGAAGCGGTCACTCAGATGAAGAAGATGAAGAAGAAGATCCTCCAGCAGGCTCGTGCTGTCGCGCGGGTCAAGGAGATCGAAGACGAGAAGCCGGTTGCCAATCCGGCCAAGAAGGTCGCGCTTACTGTCGAAGAGCTGATGCTCAAGGCGAAAGAGCGCCTGGCTGTTTCGACCTTCGGCGGCATCATCCCGAACTGCGCGCTCCTGATCGGACCGCCCGGCACCGGTAAGACGCTTATCGTCGCTGCTCTTGCCAAAGAGTGCGGCGTGCCCTTCTATAGCATCTCCGGTTCCGACTTTGTGGAGATGTTCGTCGGCTTGGGTGCCGATCGCGTTCGGCGCATGTTCGACATTGCGCGCAAGAACCGTCCCTGCATTCTCTTCATCGACGAGATTGATGCTGTCGGCGCGGCCCGTGCCAATGGCGTCAATTCCAATCCGGAGAAGGATCAGACCCTCAACCAGATGCTCGTCGAGCTTCAGGGCGTCGGTACTGAGACTTCTAATTACGGACTCTGGATCATCGCAGCCACCAACCGCGATGACATTCTCGATCCGGCGCTTATGCGTCCGGGCCGTTTCACCTGGAAGATCCGGGTCGATCCGCCGAACACCGAAGGCGCCGTCAAGGTGCTTAAGGTGCACGTGAACAAGCGTGGCATGAAGCTCGACGAAACCGTCGATCTCTTTGCTTTCGCTTCGGTTCTGCCGGGTCTTTCCGGTGCGGAGCTGGAGAACGTCGTCAACGAGACGGCGCTCTTCGCGGACGAAACGCGAGAAGCGGAGATCGAAGCGTTGGTCGCCGCCGGCCATTCGCACGAAGAGGCGGAGGAACTGGCGACGAAGAAGACTGTGAGCCAGGAGGATCTCTTCGAGGGACTTCTGCGCCACCTGATGGGTCTGAAGAAGGAGGCCGTTCAGTCCTTCCTCTCCATTCTCAACACCACGGTGCATGAAGGGGGTCACGCTCTGGCGACTGCTTATGAAAGGCATGTCGGCCGCTCCAAGGATCGTGTCCGCTTTATCGTGGTCGAGCCGCGCGGCAATGCCGGCGGCGTGTGCTTCAAGACTCCGGACGAGGCGAGCGGCACCAAGAGCATCAGCTCTGTGGATGCCGATGCCGTGTGCGCCTTCGGCGGCTCGGCGGCTCAGCTGGTGGTCTTGAGGGAAAAGGACTCGGGGCCGGACAATGACTTTGAAGTCGCGTCCGACATGATTTACCGTGCCATCGCCCGTTGGCACGCCGATGAGAAAATCGGTCCGATCTCGCTGGGTAAGCGCGGCCAGATGATGGCCACGCAGATGGGAGATCAGGCGCGCAATATGATCGACGAAGCTTGCCGCCTGCGCAGCAAGCAGCTCTATGCGCGTTCGTGGTGGATCATGAAGCTCTTCGTCAAGTCCGAGCATCTGTGGACGATGTATCGTGAAATTCTCGAGAAGAAGGTGATGCGTCAGGATCGCTTCGAGGAACTCTTTGCGCTCATGCTCAAGGACGTCGAGGCGCATCCCGATTGGCAGACCCAGAGCCTCGAGGACTTCATCCGCGCCGGCGGCGATTTTGCCGACTGGACGCCTCCGCGCCTGGATGACACCACGGTGGAATTCGTGGACCGCCAGGTCGAGAGCCTGCGCAAGTTCTACGAGTCCCTGCCCAAGGCTTCCGAGCCCGAGGCTGGCACCGCGGCTCTGCTGGCCGGTTGAGGGCAGCCGGCGGCTGCCTTTAGCGGTGTGCGGAAAACCTAAGCGCTGATAAACGGGGAGGACGGAGATTTCCGCCCTCCTCAATTTTTGAAGGCAGGCATTCGGCCTGTCTTTGAGTGTCGCTCGAAATGCAATGGAGAAGACATGCTTACGCAGAAATCTTGTGAAGCGCTCAAGAAGGTCAAGCCCGACACGGTCGTTCGCTTTCAGATCCTCGACTTCAAAACCGAGGTGCCGACGCTGATGGCTGCTGACTGCCATGCGCTCAGGGCTGCCGGCGCGAGTGTCGATTCGCACGGCACCAATATGTCTGCTGAAATCTGGGTGATCAACACCAAGTGGTCGCCTGCCGTCGAGCGCGTTTTGCAGGCAAGCACGTTGCGCTACAAGTTCCTCGCCCGCCCTGCCTAGGAGTTTGTCGATGAACGCAGTCAAGACCGTTGAAATTCTCTGGCAGCAAGGCCGGCAGCGCATCGTAAACCGAGGCGACTATCGGATGCTGGGCACTCGCAAAGTCGGAGAATTGCGCCTGGAGGCGCAGCAAGAAGGCTCGACCGTCTGGTGCCTGGTCGCAGCATCCGAATATCTCGGCTTTCCTCGTTGTGGCTATAACAGCCGCAGCCAGGCGCTGACTCACTTGCGTGAGGAAGCGACCGCCAGATTGTTCTTGGCGGCTTAATCAAAGATCGAGATTTGGTGCAGCCAAAATGTCCCGGCAGAGCTGGCGGCGATGCCGGGATACCCATCAACTCTTATAAGAGGACCAATTGATGTCCAACATTGAAAACCTCCCCCTGCCTGGCGAAGAGGCTCTCATCGCCCAAGTCTTGGACGCCGTGCTCGAAAAGCAGCGCAGTGAACATCGCGCTGGCGAAGTGGCGCGCCGCAATCAGCACGCCAAGTCTCACGGCGTCGTCAAGGCTCGCTTTCGGGTTCTCAGGCAGATGCCCGGATTACGAGTCGGTCTCTTTGCCGAACCTCGCGTGTATGACGCGCTGGTGCGGTTCTCCAATGGTGGCGGCGGCCCCAATAAGCCCGACGCGCTGCCGAACGTTCGCGGCGTCGCCATAAAAGTGTTGGGCGTGCAGGGCAAGAAGCTTTTGCCGGGCGATGAAGATTCTCTCGAGCACGATTTCCTTCTCGCCAATCATCCGACCTTCTTCTGTTCTTCCATCGAAGAACTTCTTTTCTTGATGAAGGGCAACAAGCGCAAGCTTCTGCTGGAGAATCCGCGGCTGGCGCTGCGGCTCGGTCAGTCCTTGCTGAAGCCGGTCGCCAATCCCCTTCATCTGGAATATTTTTCGCAGGTGCCGTACCGATTGGGCGGTTTTGCCTGCAAATACTTCCTGCGCCCCGCCGAGCATGTTCGCTCCTTTCCGGACCTGGTCGACGGCGACTTCCTTCGTCATGCGCTGGAGGACACGCTTGCGGATAGGCCGTGGAGTTTCATTTTCGGCGTGCAGATGCCATCGAACGACTTCATGAAGGAGTCGATCGATGGCACTCATCGCGGTGCCGTTCAGCGCTTGATCGAAAATCCCACGATCAAGTGGACCGGTCCGCAGTTTGCTCTTGCCGAGTTGACCATCTTGCAGCGTTCTGAGCCGATCAAGGAGTCGGACGGCGAGGCGCTCTCCTGGAATCCGTGGCGCGCGCTTCCCGAGCATGAGCCGCTCAGCTGGGTCGGGCGTACTCGCAAAGTAGTCTACAGCGCCGATTTCAAATGGCGGACGGATGAAAACGCCAAGCTCGCCCAATTCGGCAAGCCGGGCGGTTCCTTGTAAGGCGGCGTTCAACGCTGTTTGGGTTCGCTACGGCAAATCAAAGTGGCACGGCAATCTCGCCGCGCCACTTTCACAAGGAAATCGAAATGACAAAACCAGGTATCAACATTGGCTGGATGGATCAATCGGTCGATCCAGGCAAGGACTTCTACCGATATGCGTGCGGAGGCTACTTGCAAAACGCCACCATTCCTGCCGGCTATTCGCGATGGGGTTCGTTCTACGAATTGCGCGACCGCAGTCTCAATCGCGTGCACGACATTCTGAAGGAGTTGGCCGGGCGCGAGGATGAATCGGCGATGACGCAGAGCGAGCTGAAGCTTGCTTATTTGTTCAAAGTCGGTATGGACGAGGCGTCCATCGAAGAGTCCGCGCTCTCTCCGCTCGAGGCGGCGCTCGAGCTGATCGCGTCGGTGGATTCTACGCAGCAGCTCGCTTTCGCGCTTGCCTCTCTGCACCAATTAGGCGTCGGCGCCCTCTTCGGCTTCGGCTCCATGCCTGCTCTGGACGGCAGCGGCGTCAACATCGCCGCCATATCTCAAGGCGGCCTCGGTCTTCCGGATCGCGACTACTATCTGAAGGATGATGCGGCGTCTGTCCAGCGTCTCGAGAAATACGAGAAGCATATCGAGCGCATGTTCGTACTGATCGGCCACAATTCGCAAGATGCCGCGCGCTATGCTGGGGCGATTGTCTCTTTCGAGAAAAAGCTGGCTGAAATCTCGATGCCCCGAGAAAAGAGGCGCGACCTCAACGCGATCAACAATCTCGTGACCCGCTCGGCGCTTCTCTCTTCGCCAGGGTTCGACTTCGCGACCTACTTCGAGACGATGCAAGCACCGTCTTTCGAGACGCTCAATGTCTTGCAACCGGATTATCTGTCCGGACTGGGCAAGATTCTCGCCGAGTCGTCCTATGAAGATTTGCGTGCCTATCTTATTTGGCACCTGCTCGTCGTGACCGCTCCGTATCTTTCGAAGGCTCTGGTGGACGAGAATTTCGACTTCTATCAGCGCACTTTGAACGGCATATCGGAGCCGAGCCCGCGCTGGCGAGACGTAGTTGCTTTCGTCCAGGGCGCCATGGGCGAAGCCGTCGGCGAGATCTACGTGAGTCGTTATTTCCCGCCCGAGGCCAAGTCCCGGGTGCTGGAGATGGTCGAAAACGGCTGCCAGGTGATGCGGCAGGCGCTGCAAGACGCCCACTGGCTTTCCGCCCAGAGTCGTGAGAAGGCGCTGCTCAAGCTGGATCGCACGATTTTCAAAATCGGCTATCCGGACAAGTGGATTGACTATTCGGATCTGGTGTTGACAGATTCGCATGTGCTCAACTGTCTTTCGGCTGCCTATTTCCACCACTGGCGGGACCTGAAGAAGATCGGCCAGCCGTTCGATCGCGGCGAGTGGAATATGACACCGCAGACGGTGAATGCCTATGCCAATCCCCTGCTGCTCGAGGTGGTTTTCCCTGCCGGCATTCTGCAGGCGCCGCTCTTCGACCTGGACGCCGATGACGCCGCCAATTACGGCGCCATCATGGCCGTCATTCTGCATGAGTTCGGCCACTTCTTCGACGACCAGGGCGCCAAGTTCGACGCCGACGGCAAGCTCAACATGCAGTGGACTGCCGATGACTACGCGCGCTTCATGGAGCAAATTCAGTTGCTCCGCAAACAAGCATCGCGATACACGGTCGGTCCGAACCGGGTTGCTCTCAAGGGCGAACTGGTTTCGGGCGAAGCTGCCGCCGACCTCAACGGCGCTCGACTTGCCTTGCGCGCTCTCAATATCGCGCTGGAGAAGAACGGGCGTCAGTTCGATGGGAGCGGATTTACCGACGAGCAGCGATTCTTCATTGCCTTCGCTCAGGTGTGGTCTGTGATCATCACCCCCGAGGCTCTGGAAAATCAAGCCATGACCGATCCTCACCCGCCCGGCGAGTACCGGTGCAATGGCACACTTGCGCATATGGAAGAATTCGCCCAGGCCTTCGAGCTGGCGGATGATGCTCCCATCATGCTGCCCAAAGAAGAGCGCGCCCGCATCTGGTAAGGTTCGGACGCGACTGACACAAGTGCGGTGCCTGGTACCGCCTGTGATGACAATGGTCCGGGCGGAAATTCGTCCGCCCGGGCTCGAGCATGTTTAAAGCAAACGAAAGAGAACGACATGAGTCCGCAACTCAATGACCTCGAGGAAGTGCTCGAGCGTGGTTCCAAATCGCTTTCGCGCAGCTGGAGGCTGATGGAGGCTTATTCGATCGCTCTGGTGTCAGGCTGCCTGGCTGCCTACTTCGAGCAATACCTCCATCCTTATTTCGTGCCGCCTCTGATCGGCGTCGGCATCCTTGCGGCTTTTGCTGCCTGGAAGCTGCTCGATCTCGACCTGGAAGAAAATCCGGAAATCTATCCCGGCCCGGCGGCGGCTTTCTTTGCCGTGCAGATGCTCTGGCTGCCGGTCGCGCAGCCGGTCTTCGGCTTTGCCGGACCGGTGCTCGTCAGCCTGGTTCTCTCGGCGTCCTTGATCGCTCTGGCGCGGGCGCGGTTGTTTAGTCAGTCAAGCTTTTGGCTCTATCTGCTGGTTCTGCCGATCGCTGCGCTGCTTACCTATCCGCTCGGGATCGCCTTTTCCTGGGTGTTCACCGATGTGATCCCCTTCCTGCAACCATATCGGGTGGCGCTGTATATGATCTCGCCCCTGATTCTTGTCGCAGCCTTCGCGGTCGTCACCTGCTATTGCGCGTGGCGTATCCGCGAGGACGACGAGCGCCTCATCTACCGCTTCCTGCCCGCCATGACGGCAGTTCTCTTTGCTGTCGTCTTCCCCATGTACGAGGCGGACGGCACTGGTTGGTGGGCGTATTTCACCTGGGGCAATGCCGCTGAATGGCTCTTCGTCATCTTCGTCTTCTGGCTGGGAATCTCGGAGAACAGTGGGCGTCTGGTTCGCTCCACTGTTCCCCTTGCCGTTGCTTACTGCGGGTTGTTCATCCTCTTCAATGCGGTCGAGCCCCTGCAGCAGATGATGGTCGCCCAGTCGCTCAACGTGCGTGAGCCGGAAAGGCTGCCGCTTTCGACTGACAAGCCGCGCATCATGCCTTTCGGCATCGGCGAAAGCCGTTGTCTGGAGGGTAATGCTGAATCGGCGACTCATTCCGGCGCCGTCTCCTTCACCATGGAAGCGAAAGGAATCAACTATCAGTGCGCCCTTCATTTCGACGGCTTCGTCGCCGGCGACGGACTGAAGCGCGGTCTCATCTCGATGATTCCGGGCGCCACGTACAAAATCATGCGCGTGGAGTCAACCAACACTTCGGGCGCGATTACACCTGTCGAGTCGATCTTCCCGCTCGGCGAGAATACTCGCGTCTTGAGGTCCGCTGTTCTGGCTCGTCATCCGGGCGGCGCCCTGGGCGAGTTCACTTACAGCAAGCATGAAGGAAAGACGGGCCTCGTCTACTCTTATACAACGGCCCGCCTTTTCTGGTTCACGATGGTGCCGACTCTGGGCGGCGCTGTTGTGGAAAACGAAAAGGGTTTGCTCGAAGACTACACGGTGACGCAGGCGGCGGAGCACTTCCCCGGCGCCTTCCAGATGCCGGCCCGGTTGGTTCGCGACCGTGCTCATGCGTGGGCGCATTACCGGCTGCAAGCCTGGTGGCCTTTCCGTCAGGAAAAGGAGCTGTCTGAGCCCGCCGAAACGCTGGCCGGCTTGTCCGCCGAGAAGCGCAAGCTCTTCGGCAACAATACGGTGCCTTACGCCATTCCGACTGTGGCTGGTCCGAAGTACTGGATCCTCCTCGAGCCTTACGGCAAGGAGGGAACGGCCGGTTCGGACGTGCTGCTCTTCGATGCGCGCTATCCTGGTCTGATCGAAAGGAAAGACACGACCAGCGGGCGCGTGGTGAAGGGGCTTCGCGACGTCGTCAATCAGGCACCGGCAGTGGTGCCTGGTAATTTCGAGCTGCGCGGCAGTGAAGTCTATCTTCACATCACCGAGAAGGACATGTATTTCATCGTCCCGCTCCTGGACGGCAACGCCAAGTTCATTGGCGCGGCTATTCTGCGTTCGGACGAATACATCGTCTTTGCCGGCGCCGTGCCTACTTCCGCTGAGGTCGTCCAGCATATCCGCGAGTTCGAAAAGACTCACTGAGCTGTTCGTCCGCCGGTCAGGGGCGCTCGCCGCCCCCTGTCTGCGATATTCCGCAAGGAGTAAGGCAATGATCTCCAGTGAAGCAAAAGGAGAGTTGATGAAAATCGCACTGGCAATTGTTGTGGTCTTAGGTGTGCTCGCCGCTGTCTTCTGTATCTTCACGCGCGTCCTCGCGCTTATGGAATGCACAGGCGGCGATATCAGCGAGGAAATGGAAAAGCAGTTCCTCATCGAAGACCGTGTGGGCGTAACCGAGCCTGAAGCATCCCTTGACGGGGTCGCTCAGCCGCAAGAAGTCGCCTGAGGACACCGACCAAATCGGTGCAAAGCAAGGGCAAGGCGGTGATGCTGCCTTGCCCATCTCGAAACAAGGGAAGGGCAAACATGACTGAATTGCATGAGTCTGCGGCGACCGGCGATGCCGAGAACGTATTCAGGCGGGAAGAAATCATCGCTAGGCTGGAGTCCCTGGGTCTGGTTCTACCAGAGCCCAAGGAGGCGGTCGGCAACTACAAAGCTTGCGCTGTCCAGGGCAAACTGCTCTTCGTCTCGGGGCATGGTCCCTGGGTCGAGGGGAGCCCGATCGTCGGCAAGGTCGGCTCGACGCTCTCCGCGGAAGAAGGGCAATATGCCGCTCAACACGTGGCTCTGGGGATTCTCGCCAGCGTCGACAAGTACGTTGGCTTTCACCGTATCGACCGGCTTCTCGATTCGCTCGGGTTGGTCAATGCGGCGCCGTTTTTCACCGAGCACCCCGCGGTTATCGACGGTTATTCCGACGTGATGGCGGCAGTCTTCGGCACCGATCGAGGCGTGGGGGCTCGCACCGCCATTGGTGTCAGCTCTCTTCCCTTCGGCATAGCCGTGGAAGTCCGATGCACTTTTGCGCTGCGCGGCGAATGATTTCGTCCTGCGCGGCCGGTCTCCGGCGGACAACGCCTTGACCTGAGTGAGCGGCGACGGCGCAAGAGTAAAGGAGCAGAAAATGATCGTCTGTTCTTGCAATGTTTTGTCGGACCAGGACATTGTCGACGCCGTCGCCCGTGGTATCACATGGAAGCAGTTGGTCCGCAAGACAAAACTGTCTTCCACCTGTGGTCGATGCGCCGTACATGCCAGGTCTATTTACGAGCGGGCGAAAGCCGGGACTTACGTGCCTCTCGTGCCTAGAAAGGAGAAGTAGATGATTACGAAGGAGCTTGTCTTCGAAAAAGGCGGGGCCACCACGCCGGCGCAGAGCTTGACTCTCGAGGAGGCTCGAGCCTTGCTTTCCGTCTGCTTGCGATTCGAAGCTTACGTTTTCATCAAGCCAGGCGAAATAACGGTCGAGAATCACACACTCGGCTGTTACACCGACTTTCGCGGCGAGCCCGCCGAGATTGCTCAGCTCGCCCTGGGCGTTGAAGAGCGGCTGCCTCCTGAAAATGCTCATTCGAATTGGCTCGACCGCTTGCGCAAGGAATTGTGAGGCGCAATCTTTGAAGGAGAAAAACTATGAAGAGTGCCAATTTTGACCTGCTCATGAACGGCTTCACGATCAGGTCGATGGTGCCGGACGACATCATCGAGGTGAAAGCTCTGGTCGCCACCACACCCGGGCTCGCCCTCTGGGACTGGGAGACGGATGAAAATCTTGCTCGCAGCCTCAGGCGCAATCCCGGGCTCGCGCAGGTCGCCTTGGACTGGAAGACTCGCAAGGGACGGCCGGAAATAGTCGGGGCAGTCCTGATCGGCGAGGGGCATATGTCCATGATCCACCACCTGGCGGTCAAGCCGGAAGCGCGCGGACACCAGCTCGGAACTCGCATTGTCCGAGCTGGACTGAAGCGACTCTTCCAGATGGAAGATGCGGCGCGCAGGGTTTATATAACCACTCTGCGCGACAATCTCGGCGCTCAGCTTTTCTGGTCGAAATTCGGAGCGGAGAAGCAGGCGCACGGTGATCTCTGCCTTTTCACCCTCAACCTCAACGACGAGCAGCACCGCATCTGGTTGCAAGGCTAGAAGATGCGGAATCTGCTTGCATAGACTAGAAAGGACTGAACATGCTTAGCATCATCATCGGCGCGATTTTGGGACTGCTTGTGTCTTCCTACATCTTCGGAAAACCCGACCTTTCAGTGAAGTCCGCTTTCTTCTCTCTAGGAGCCGTACTTGGCGCCGTGGTCGCCTTGTTTATCGGCGACAATCTGGAGCACCTGGAGGTCGAAGTGCTGCGCACGCCTCTTGCTGCTATGCGGAACGGAACGGGCTTGAGCGGTCAGTTCGTTCTCGGCAGCGGCAGCATCGAAACAACCTCGGTGTACAGGTTTTTGCAGCAGGAGCCCGATGGCGCCGTTACGCCGGCTGATGTGAAGGCGGACCGTCAGGTGCGCATCTACGAGGATAGCAATTTGAATGAAACTGGCTATCTGTCGAGAATTTACTCGGTGTCGGTTAGTAGTCCGGCATGGAACTGGTTCTCTCTGGGCGCTAGCCGATTCGTCCGATACGAGTTCCATGTCCCCAAAGGAGCGGTCGTTCATCAGTTCAAGATCGACTGAGGCGACTTCATGAAAAAGCGGCGGCGAGAAATTTTCTTGCCGCCCCACACATTGAAAGGACTCGACATGAACAAATACAGAGGTGCAGCTCTTGCTGTGCTCGCCATCGCGGCCCTTTCCGCCGCCGGATTCAGCTACCGCAATTCGACTCTGCGTGTGCAGGAGGAGAATGCTGCTCGCATCCAGTCGACGCTCCCGGCAGATGTTCAGGCCCTGCTGGAGAAGCTCGACCTCGAGACGCGCGAGAAGTTGCTTGGCGACGACTATTTCAGATTCGTCATCAGCCAGTTCCCGGAGCCGGTTCGTCCTCGATACCTGCAATACTGGCTGAAAGGCCTGGAGGACAATTTCTGCCGCGAGATTCTCTACGAAGCGGCTGGCCGCGCCTATGACGTTGAGGGTGTGCGCAAATTGGATTTGCCGAACGCGCAGGCCGGCTGCCCGAAGGGTGTTTCCGTCGAGAAGACGAGAGAATACGTGAACGGTCGTTTGAAAGATGCTTTCGATGATCCGTTCACCTTCGTGATGGAACCTGCAGCCGGTCGGCAGATGATCGCCAGGCTATCCGGCAAGGAGAAGCTCGAGGGCGGCGTCGGCCTTGTTTTCACCAATATCTTGGACTCCGAACAAACGCGCATTCCGGGTGCTGGAGCCAAAAGCACTGCTAAGTTCACTGGGCTGGTTTATCATGCGGTCAAATCGGGGCCTTCCCGTGCCGCCGGTATTCTTGACGGCGACAAGGTGCTCCGGGTGGATGGTAAGGACGTCATCGGGCTCGACTCCGATTATGTTATCGAGGGTCTGCTGCGTGGTCCGAAGGGCTCGTCCGTCACACTCACCGTCGAGCGTGGCGGCTCGGTCTTCGAAACCAAAATCGTGCGCGCGGAAATTCACCCGGATTCGGTGTGGTTGCGGGATCTCGGTGACGGCATCTTCGCCATCATCGTAACGCAGTGGGACGAGGGCTCGGCCGGCAACATCTATGCCGCGGTATCACAGGCAAAGACCGCCGGTGCCAAGGGTATTGTCGTTGACGTGCGCAATAATGTCGGTGGCAGTTTCCTCCAGGCTGTCGCTGCATCTGCGATTTTCGTCAAGGATGGACTGCTGGTCTCAACGCGCGAGCGTGAGCTTGTTGACGCTCATCCCGAATCCTCGCATTTCCACCTGGACCGCTACGAGATGCGCAACGGCCGTCTCTGGATGGTCTCCAAGGAAGAGGACACCGGCAAGGTCGAAGAGCAGGAGGTCGCCGTCCAGATGGTAGAGAAGGACCCGTCAACCGGCAAGGCGCGGGTCGTTGAGAACAACAATCTCTACATCCCGGGTCTGCCACCGGTGGTGGTGATTGGCAACGGCTGGAGCGCGTCGGCCTCGGAGGTCTTCATCGGCTCGGTCAGCAAGAATCGCGTGGGCAAGGCAGGAGAGCGTCAAGGCGCCGGCTTCATTGGCCGCGAAACGGCCGGCAAGGGCATCGAGCAGGAGAACACCCAGTTGGCGCTCGGGATGCGCTTTTCCGTGACCTTCGGACGTTATTTCTTGAACGATGGTTCATGGCCGGGCGACGCGCATCGCATCCGCAATCCGCTCGTGCCCGACCTGGCAGTTACGCTGCCGGAGCGGGCGGTCATCTACACGAGTGACGACAGCCAGCTCAATGCGGCTGTTAATTCGCTGAGAAGCACCGGCAAGTGACAGAAACTGCCCGCGGTGGCGCGAACCAGCCGCTGCGGGCAGTAATTCAATGAAAGGAAAGCATATGGTAAACGTCGATGTGACCTTGCTCGCTCGTTACGGCATTGTTCAGAAGCCCCGCAGCGCGGCGGAATCGATAACTGTTCAGGAGCCCGGCACGCTCGCCGTCGGCGAAGGTCTGGAAGTCCTCGAATTCGCCGAGTTCGTCGTCGCTGAGCGCTTTGGCGCTGACAGCAATTGATCAAAGGAGAAGAAAATGGGTGTCATCATTCCCGAACCGCCCGACGTCAGTGGACTAAGCAGCGCGCTTAGCGCTGAAATCGTCGCCGCAATATTCGACCGTCCCGGTTATTCACCGGCGATTCGCGAGGCGACCAGAGAATGGATCGCCGAGCAGCGCAAGAACGGCTACAAGGATGCGCCGCCCCAGTCCTCAGGACAGGAGTGGTCGCTCATTGCCTTCATCGTTCTCGTGCTTGGGCTGGCAATCTGCAGTTTGATTGCCTTCGGCGCCTGAACAAAGGAAAGGGCAAAACGAATGCTGGCAACGGCAATTTCTGCATGGCTCATTGCCCTGTTTTTCTGGGGAGCCATATGCTGCAAGATGACAAAGCTTGATGCGTACTTGCGTGCGTCCAATCCCGAAGCACGCCGACAGGCTGCGCAGCAACCCGGCTTCTGGCTGCCCGAGTATATCCTGCTCGGGCTGACGATGCCTTGTGGCATCAGTCTTTCAGTTGCTCTCGTCGCGACCTTCCGATTGAGCGGTCATTTCTGAAAGGGGGCCGACATGAAGAATTCAGACTTGCTGAGTTGTTTGCTTCTCTCTTCCCTGGGCGCCATCGCAGGCGGCGCTGCCTTTGGCGCACTGTTCTGGTCAGTACAAGCGGCGTTTTTCTCTCAGAACGACGCTCTGGAGCTGACCATCGACATGCTGACTGGCGGAACTTTCGGCGCCTTCCTCCTCTTTATCGCCGTTCTGTTGGTGATTCCTATGAAAAACCTGCGCAAGGACGAGGGTCTCCTGGCGTACTGGTTGGCTCGCCTTACGAACACAATCGGACTGCTTGTTGCACTGGTTGTGGCGTTTGGGGAGAAGGAGGAAATCTTCTCTGGTCACGCCGGCGAGGTGTTGGGGCGAATGATCTTGGTAGTGATTCTTTCCACAAGCGTGTCCTTCTGTCAGTACGCTGCGGCGCGTCTTCATTTGCGCGCCAGCTAAACGGTTATTGACCAAACGTCAAAAGAAAGGAAACGAACATGCGAAACGACCAATTTGGACTTTCGATCGTCACCAACGGTCGCGAACTGCCCATCATCGAGCACGGCGGCAAGCTCTACGTCGCGGCTCCCTGGAATGAAGACTACCAGCTGCGCGTGCGAGTGCCAAGTTATGGGCGCTATCTTGGCGTGTTGTCCGTCGACGGACTGGACGTCATGACCGGAAAAACTGCCTCTGCCGGTGCCGGCGGTTATGTTTTCCGCGGTCCTGTCAGCTCGCCCGCCAACGATATTCCTGGCTTCCGTCTGAACGACCGGGAAGTTGCGGCCTTCCGCTTCGGCGATCGAAGGGACAGTTATGCAGCTTATCTGGACAAGCCCGCCAATGTCGGTGTGATTGCGGCTGTCTTTTTCGAGGAACAGCCTAAACCCATTCCACTGCAGGTCCATGTTCGCCGCGGACACAGTGGCGGTGTGGTGACGCGGGGAGGCGGACACGACATGGGCACCGCTTTCGGGCAGCGCCTGGATCATCATGTCTCCACCACGCAGTTTGTCCGCGGGCGGGAAGCCGCGCGAATCGTCATCGAGTACGCCTCGAAGGAGAGCTTGCAGAAGGCGGGCATTCCTGTCGAGTCGCCCTTGGGGACGGTCGATGCCTTCCCCGCCGACAGCGGCTATGCTTGCGTTCCGCCGCGTAACTGGCGCGGCTAGCCGCGTCTTCGCTCAAACGTGACAGGCGGAAAAGCGTTGCTGCGAATGTGTTTTATACGCGTCGGCAATGCTTTTCCGATAAGGAGATTACTGTTATGTCTAACAATGAAGTGTCTCGTTCCGACAATGATGGAGCGGGATTTCACATCATAGCCGGCTCCGGAGGATGCCGGGCGATGTTGGCAACAATTGGAATGCTGCTTGCCCTCTTCTGGTTCGGCATTCGCAAAATCAAATCCGCCGGTGGTATCAGCGGCGGTGCTATTCCCATGGTCTTTCTGGCGGCTGGTTTCAATATCAAGCAGATACTCAAGCTGGCTGTCGACCTCGATTTCCAGAGTCTGCTCGATTACGGAGAGAAGATCGCCTGGGTCTTGATTGAGCACTATTCGGGCACTCGCCGCAAAGGTGACCCACCCGCTAAAGGCACTTTCAAGATGAACAGGTTCGAATCCTGGCTGCACGAAAAGCTGGGAGTGGAGTGGCCCAGGCATCTGGAATACTGGACGATGGCAACCGACGTCAGGGGAGCGCAAATTTTGCTCACGGGCGGTGGTGCTTTTCGCCGGGAGGAAGGCGGGCAATTCGTCCGCATTACTTCCGTCCAGCCGCCGCTGGGCAAGTCCATCTGTGCTACTTGCACGGTGCCGGGCGTTTTTATGCCGGTCGATCTTCCGCTCGATGACGGCTCCTTACTCAAAGTATGGGACGGAGCCTTGAGTTGGGAGTCCATGCGTCCGGCTTCGCTGGTCGAGGAGTTTTACAACGCCAGCCCTGGCGAGATTATTCTCTGCGACGTTGGTGTCGAACTCAATCGCTTCGATCGCTATGCCAATCACGTCTGGAAGCTGATCTGCGGAGGGCGTTGTGTGCCGCCTCGCGGCAAGAGAAGCGTAAACGAGGACAAGATGCTGGTCATCCGGCCGGCTGTTATGTCCGTGCGCACTTTCGAATTCGCCGCCCACTCGGACAAAAAGTGGCTGGCGATCATGGAAGGATTTGCGGCTACGGTCGATGCTCTCAACAAGGGATACAGGCTCACCAATGCTCAGTATCTCGAGGGGCGGGCTTTGCTGGACGAATTCAATCAGCTGGTTCGCGACCATAAGGACGCCTCGCCCGGCACGCTCTCGAAGAAAATCGAGCAGCTGCTCACCGCGTATCGCGTCATCTGACGCTTGTTGCGCAGTCGCAAAAGAAGTCCAACTGGCAGGGGGATGCTCCTCCTGCCGTTTCGATCAGGAGGACAAATGACTACTCAAGAAACAAACAAAGGCGGCAAAGGCAATGACGACACGCTGCTCACAGACACGCTGGTGAAGACCGGCGCCGGAGCGGACGAAATTGCCGAGACGCTCAAGGTGGACAAGGCCATGCAGTCCAGCCACCAGGGAAAGCTTCCGGGCGCCATATCTTTGGCGCTGCTTTCGCGCGACCTTCCTTTCCACTTCTTCCGGCGTCTCGACCGGAGCATGCCTGAATCCGTCGACGCCGTGCGCAGGCAATGTGTCCGAATCGGGCAGGATTACCTTGCCGCGGGCGAGCTTTTGACCGCGAACGGCAAATTCAATCCGAAGCTGGAAGAAGAGCTGACACGCGCTCTTTTTTACGCGCTGACGATTCCCCAGGAGCACACCGGCGTCGGCGCCAAAATGTCGGACGTCGCCAAGATCATGCTCGAGATTGGACGCAAGGTAAGTCCGATTATTCCTGGAACGCTTTCGATCAAGACTCTCATCGGTCCGGTCGGCGCGCTCAAGAATTTCGGCAATGCCGAGCAGAAGGAGCGCTTCCTTCGCTACATGGCTCAAGTCGCGTTCCAGGGTTGTTTTGCCGCGACCGAACCGGGGCGGGGCTGTGCAGTTGCCGACCCCACCACATATGGTGTCATCGGCGACGACGGCATGCTGAGGATATACGGGGAGAAGCTCTTCATCTCGCGGGGAGTCTATGGCGCCAAGCTCGGGCTTTTCCTCAAGATCGGCAATGAGCGCAAAGTGGTGATTGTCGAGCTGCCCGAGGCGGCTACCGACACTTTCCACATCGAAGAGTACGACATGCTCGTGCTCAAACCGGCGCTCGACAACAACAAGCTGGTCTTCAACGGACTGGCGGTGCCGGTCGAGAATATCATCCCCGGCGATGGTCTGGAGGCGATTTTCCACGACCTCGACGACGGGCGCTGGGCGGTCGGCGTCAGTGCGACTGTGTTGATGATGGCTGTTCTGGCCAGTCTGCCGGAATGGGTCTCGGTGCGTGAGACGTTCAAGAAGCCTCTGCATCAGCGTCAGATGATCCAGTATCTGATGTCCTTGATTGCTGCTTACAGCGCCGGCGCCGAGGCGTTAACGCTCTGGGCGGCCGATCAAGTCGATCAGGGACGTTCGGCGGCGATCGAGGCAATGATCAGCAAGACCTGGTCCACCGAGCGGCTTCGCGAGGTGATGACCGAGCTTGCTCCCGACGTGCAGGGCGGTCGGACTTTCGAAGCCGATAACGTCATCGGCAAGAATGCCATGAATGCCGCCGTTGCCCGTGTCTACGAAGGTCCCAACAAAATGCTGGGCATGGCCACGATGGGACTTCTTTCCAAGGTTTTCGAGGAAGCCGGAATGAAGAATTTCTATCTGGCTCTGAAAGACGCCGGCATCGACATGTTCGAGCTGACGCGCCTTTCCAACTTCGCCAGGGCCAGACTGTTCTGGAAGCATCGTCGTGCTCTCTGGAGCGAC
>CAZBOX010000025.1:0-35946 GCA_964493595.1 uncultured Candidatus Obscuribacterales bacterium
GTGTCTTTCTTCAAACCAGGGCCGACAATCAAATGGTCCAGCAGTGTCACTCCTAAAAGCTTGCCGGCATTGAAAAGCTGTCCGGTCGTCTCCAGATCTTCTCTGCTGGGCACCACTTTTGAGCCTGAAGGATGATTGTGACAGACGATAATCGCAAAACTATTGGCAAGAATCGCCGCTTTGAAGACCTCGCGTGGATGGACAAGAGAAGCCGAGAGCGAGCCGTGCGACACCTCATGCAGACCAAGAACTTCGTGCCTGGCATTCAGATGAATACTGACGAAATGCTCCTCTGTAGCGTATCGCAAGGGCTTCAAGAAGCGCGCCAGATCTTCCGGAGCCTGTATGGCAACCAATTTCCTGGCTCTCGAGGGCTCGCCTACCAGACAAAGCTTCAGTTGAGGCAGAGAATAAGTGACCCGGTTGCGGAGTTTCAGCGTTTCGGGTCGCTCGCAATAGACAGTATCCACATTATCGACAATCTCTCTGTCTTGCATCCTTTTCGGCATAAACGCCTCCTTGTCATCAGTCGCTTCCAGGCAGCCAACTTAGGACAAGCTCGCATAAGAGCCTGCCGAATTTTGCTGCTTTCTTTTCAATACGAAGCGGCCGAAGAAAAAGTTCAATTTGCGACTAAACTTTCTGGTCTTTCCAGACACCCGTGTTAAAGCGCCAAATAGCGAGCAATCCGACTATAAAGACCGAAATTGAGACGCCAGCCCAGGTACCGGTCGGTCCCCAGTTCATGTTGACGCTCAAATACCAAGCCAATGGAAGCCTGAAAATTGTAAGAACAATGGTGCTGGCAATCATAGGCCAGCGTGTATAACCGGCGCCTTGCATGGCTCCGAAAAGAATCAGCCAGAGCGCAACAAAGGGTTGGCATATACCAACCCAGCGGAAATAGTCGCTGGTGTAAGAGATTACCTTCGGGTCGCTGCTCATGATGCCAGCAATCTCGCGAGCAAAAGTGAAAAGAAGAAGCGCCACAAAGAAGTTAAAGGCGGCGCCCAGTCCGGCCACCTGCCAGCCTGCTTTCACGGCCCGGTCGGGTTGTTTGGCACCCAAATTTTGTCCGACTATCGTTCCTACAGCCATCGACAGCGCATAGATAGGCATACCGCCGATCATTTCTTCGACCCTCAGTCCAACTCCCCAGGCGGCCTGCGCCGAGGTCGGGTCGTGGGTATGCGCAAGAATGATGAGAAGAAGAAAATTGCCGCCCACCCAGGAAAGATCCTGTATACAAGCAGGGATGCCAATACGCAACAATCTGCCCAACCATTCCTTGGACTGAGCTTTATCGAATTTGCCTCTGAGCGACAAGCACTCTTTGAGCTCTGATTTAGAAAGAATGAAGGTTGAAAAAATTACGCCGACTGTACCGGCAATCAGCCAGGCAAGACCAATGCCGGCAATGCCCATTTTAATAGGGCCGAGACAGAGCCCGACATCAAGCGCGCAAATCAGTGTTGTCATCAAAATCCAGGTCATCATGGGGACGCGCGCGTCACCCTTTGCCCGAAAAATGGAATTAGAGACCCACAGTACAGTGAAGGGGACGTGGCTGAGCAAGTCATACTTCAAGTATTGCCAGCCTTGCTCTTCAACACCGGGTGAGGCTCCCAGCATGCGCACCAGAGGACGAGCCACCAGCAGTCCGATCGCGCCGGATACGCAGCCAAATGCAAAAGCAAAGATGAGCGAATATCTGGCAGCGTCAACCGCCCCCTTGAAGTCTCCGGCTCCCCAGAAACGGCTGACTAATGCTGTGGTACCGGCCGAAAGAGCCACCGCCAGCATGATCATGAAGAATCCTATTTGACCGCAAATACCTATGGCCGCCTGGGTATCCGAACCAAGCTTGCCAGCAACCCAGACGTCGGCAAAACTGGCTATCGAGATTGTGCACATATTCAGCAGCAGAGGCCAGGACATATGCCAGATAGCCGCCCAGGTCGAACCGCGAATGATCACATCATCCGCGCGCTCTGCAGTTGTGTCGTCGAGGGCGACGGACATCTTGAATCCTTTTTGAAGCCTATAGAGGAAGATTTATAGACTAATTGAAACAATCACCCTTAAGAAGGGGGTAAACACGAACACCTTTGCCGGACGTGGTACGATGCTGCCGTGAGTCAGCCGCAGAATACTGCCGACAGGCATTCTCGGGCGATTTCCCCGTCGACGTTCAGTCTTACATTCAGGGCGATTTGCTTAACAGATCCCTTCACAAAGAAAGAACCATTACGCATTGGCTCTCTTTTGATGAGCCGGAGTCTCGACTGAGAAAGGCGATCAAGCGAGAAAGATTCTTCAGAGAGTTCTGCTCCGTCGATAGAAAAAAATTTGATGCGAAACTTTCACAAAGACTGGCTGCTCTTGCCTTTGCCATAAGCGATGTGGAACTCTTCGACGCTCTGGCGTTCAAACGCGCAGCCAATGCTTTTTACAGCAACAAGTTTTTTGAATCTTTCAACGCCAAAGACTCTCTTGAGAAGATTCATCGGGACCTGGCCAGTCATCTTGAAATAGCGCACTCATGGACTGCTGATGCAATCCTTTGGGCTGCGCTATGCGTCGACTTTCTAGCCGAAAGCCTGGCCGAGTTGCAAGCCGATTGCTCAAACAGTGAAAATGAAAAATTCGATGCGCTGTCATTCTTAATTACGGTTTCAAACCGGATAGAAAGTCAAATCGAAAGCACGCCTGTCACTGCATGCGGTGCGCTAATAGACATGGCGCTGGAAGTTTTCGACGAGCACCATAAAGAGATGCAAACGCTTTTGCCGCCGGATTTCTTGCCTGCTAAGTTACTACTTGTCGAAGGCCAGACGGAAGCGATTCTCGTTCCTGTTTTTGCCCAGCTTCATGATTTCGAATTCTCTGATCACAGAATATTGATGATTGCAGGAGGCGGCGCCAATCAAGTAGCAAAACGCTTTCTGTCTTTCAGAGAAGCAACGGAAATACCGATTGCCTGCCTCCTGGATGGGGATGCGGAAAGCCAATTCGAAATAATTTCGCAGCATATGCGTAATTCGGACGTTCTTTTCAGATTGCCTTCAGGAGAGTTCGAAGACACGTTTGAAATCACGAGATTCGTCCAGCTCCTGAATCGTTATCTTCAGTCAATGACTGGCGAAAACGCGCCTTCTCTCGTGGAATTCGAACCTCTAAAGAAAGAGCAATTTCCCCCTGAAGAAAAACGAACACAAGTGCTAAACAAGATCTGGCGCGAAAAATCACTGGGAAATTTTGATAAAGTGGAATTTGCTGAATTTGTCGCTCAAACAATCAAAACAAGAGGCGATGTGCCTTATGACTTCAGCTCCATGATCGAGGCGATGGAAGAAAAATGGGGAGATGAAAGGTGACAGGAATTGCCAAGCCCGGCAAAAGGATGACGGCAAGCAAAATTGCCGGCATAGTTTCTGCAGTGCTCTGGATTGTCGGATTTGCACTGGCATTTGTCATCCCCGCCGATAACCCGCTTATATGGATACCGGACGCGCTGCTTCTAATCGGCTTTTTTCCTCTCCTGTTTTTTTGGAAACCAAGCTGGCCGTGGCTGGTCTTCGGTATTTTGAACGTGATCATCGGCTTCGTTTTGCTCGTAGGTACTTTCATTCCGGTCGATACTCTGACCGGCGAAATGAAAAAGGCAAGAGAGCAGCTGACCGCGCAGAATTCACCTTACGCCTCTGTTTTTTCTGAAACATCGACAGCGCAAATGGCCCAGGTACACACGCATCTGGTAAAGCAGCACTCACCATGGACATGGATGCTGATTGGTGTTTTCTCGACAGTTTACGGGCTTGTCCGCATGATCAAAAACATATTCAAATGGGCAGCAAAGAAAAAGACCGGCTCTCAGTAGAACCGGTCTCCAATTGCTTTCTGAGGCTTACATATCCTCGTCTTTTTTCTTTTTATGGGTTGTGGCTGTGCCGCCGCCGATCTTTACCGGCGTATCTTCCGGCACCAGCACGCGAGCCAGGAATTTGGGCTCCTTCTCCCAACGTCCGGGACGCGTTCCCGTCAGACCCATCAAGTGGGAAACACCAATCATCGACTGATCGGCGAATTCAGACTTCTTCGCCACATAGAGCCACTGTTTTACAACAAAATTATAGAGTTTGGGATCACGCTTCTTTTGCTTCAGGAGTTTCTTTTCGAGTGCCTCGGCATAGAGAATTCGTCCATCGATGTCCATTGGTGCCATTTCGACAGAGCGTTGCAATACTGTCAGAGCTCGATCCAGATTGCCGATGCGTATGGACTGCTCGCCTTCCAGGCGCAATGCATTGGAAGTCGGCACACCCAGTTCCAGGAACTGGTCGGAAGTGACAACCCCATTGTTGCTCTTGCCGATGCAATCCGTGTCCATGATGAAGTCGTCATCTCTAGCTACTGCCGGAGCAATGCAGGCAATTGCAGCTGCCCATAGCAGGGTAGCCTTTGCCATTTTTCGATATCGGTTCACGCCAGCCATATTTAGCTCCTTCACTTTACTGAGACGGTCTCTTGTCTGATTTGCGAGATGGCAACCTTCATATCGGCTGCGCCATAAACACTTTTTCCAGCCACCAAAACATCAGCTCCATGATTGATGGCTTCTTTAGCGGTATCAGGATTGATACCACCATCGACCGAAATTCTTACGTCTTTACGGCCGATTTCATTGAACATTTCCCTTACTCTGGCAATCTTGGGCAAGACCGAAGGCAAGAATTTCTGCCCCCCGAAGCCCGGATTTACCGACATAACAAGAACAAGATCAATATCTTCGAGGACATATTTCAAATGCTCGGCAGGAGTGGCAGGATTCAGAGCCACACCAGGCTTCTTGCCCAGACTGCGAATGTGCGAAAGAGTACGCTGCAGGTGCACGCATGCCTCTGAATGAACAGTAATATAGTCGGCGCCCGCGTCGGCGAAATCTTGAAGATACTGGTCCGGGTCAGTAATCATCAAATGCACATCAAACGGTAATTTTGTCGTCTTGCGCAGGCTTTTCACCACAGGTGCGCCAAGCGTCAGATTGGGCACGAAGTGCCCGTCCATAACATCGACGTGTATCCAATCAGCTTTTGCTTCCTCGGCGCGCTTGATATCAGCGCCCAGGTTGGCGAAATCCGCAGAAAGTATTGATGGAGCGATTAAAACCGACATGTGAGTCCGTGAAGTAAGAAATGCCACCAGTTCTTGACAAGCGCGATGGCGATCATCGTAATCATGACTACCCTTAGATGACTGGTCAAGAGAAGCCCTTTCACTTTTGTATAAAGCGGAGTTTATCCTGAGGCGAAAATACCGCTCGCGCCATCAAATATGTAAGCTCAATCTAGGCTCTGAGATTGAGATGCAGACGCAAACCACTAGAATAGGCCTTTCCATCCAGCGCCATATTCGGCTGAGACCATCACTTTTTCTTCATAGGCTTAACAATGTCTGAATTCAATTTAAGTGAAGAGCAGAAAGAATTTCAAAAGCTTGCCAGAGACTTCAGTGTTCGTGAAGTAGCGCCCAAGAGCGCACATTTCGATGAAAGCGGTGAGACGCCTCTGGAAGTGCTGAATAAAGCATTCGAAGCCGGGCTCACGAATGTGATGGCACCGGAAAGCGCCGGCGGTCTCGAGCTGCCCTTCTTCGAAACAGCGCTAATACAAGAAGAGCTGGCCCAGGGTTGCAGCGCTATAGCCGGATACGTCGAGGCTAGTGCCATCGCCATGCTGCCTTTTCTCTCAGAGAAAAATGCCGATCAGCTGAAAAGGTTCGTCCACCCCCTTCTGGAAAAACTTTCCTTTGCCGGTTTTGCCGAGAGCATGCTTGATACCACATGCAGTGAAGAACATTTACCACGCTACAAAAAGACAGGCGATGCATTCGAGTTGACCGGCAGCGCACGAGTAGTAGCCGGCGCTGTCTGTGACTGGTTTATCCTGAGAGCCCGAGACGCCTCCGGGCAAGATTCCATTCTTGTCGTAGAGAAGAAAACAGCAGGACTAAAGGAAGGCAGACCGGTAAACAGGTTAGGCAGAAAGTGCCTGGGCACGGCAGACTTCGATTTAACAGGCGTAAAACTGACAGCTGATCATCTTATCGGCACGGCAGGCGGGGCCGACGAGATCATGTCCTATGTAATGCCTCGAGCGCAACTTCTCTTTGCCGCCAGCGCAATCGGTATATCGAGAGCCGCTCTTGCCCATTCTATTAACTACGCAAAAGAGAGAAAAACTTTTGGCAAACCGATTGGAGATCATCAAGCAGTTGCTTTCATGATGTCCGACATGGCCAAAGACATCGAGGCATCCAGGCTACTTACGTATAAGGGCTGCCAACTCGTAGATCAGGGTGAAAATGATCTCGATTCGGCCTCTATCGCTAAAGTTTTTGCCCAGGAAGCGGCCATGCGCATAAGTACCGATGCAGTTCAAATCTTCGGGGGCTACGGCTACTCCAGAGAATATCCTGTTGAAAAGTTGATGCGTGACGCAAAAACATATCAAATCACGTCGGGCACAAGTCAAAGACAGTTGGCGGAAATCGGACACAAGGCTCTGGCTCTAGCGAGCAGATAAATATAGAATGCTGCCCGAGCTGAAAAAAGGACAACTTCTGAGGGTAAAGGCTCCGCCTTACTACGAGAAGGAATACGTCTATGAAATTACAGGGGCCGGTGAAAAGGTCATTCGCGCCAGCCTGCACCACTCGCCCAAGGTAAAGAAGAGCTGGACTCTAGAAGAGCTTGAAATTCTCTTCGAGATGGGTATTGTGGCACTTTGCGAGCCGGAAAAAACTTAGCGCCTATCCCGATTTGTGATGCGCATGATTGCGCTTATGAGCGCGAGGGCGCTTCTTCTTCACCTTCTGGGCAGGCGGTTTGGCGGGTGTTTTTTTCTTCACCTCTGGTTTTCCGCCCAACAATCCCTGCATGTGTTGCACAGGACTCTTCTTCATGATCATGTGCACAGTGCGCTGGACGCTGCCTGTAAAGCTCTTTGGCTCCAGAGCATAACGAATTGCGCAGAAAAAGAGAGTCACGCCCATAAAAACGTAGACGACCTGAGTGCCAAGACCACGCACTTTCCTGAATCTGAGCGGAGTTTTTTTCTTGCTGGCTTTGCCGAATATGGGATCGTTGAGATCAATTTTCTGCGTCAGGTCAGAAGCTCGTGAAGCAGCTTTGAGCCCGACCATTTTGCTCGATTCATTACCGATTGCACGACGCCCGCAAACAACGCAAAAGTTGAGCCCGAGGTTTAGAGGTGCACCGCATAAAGGACAATTGCCTGACATTAATCGAGACTCTTAACGGTCGAGTGACATTTTCAAACATTCGGATCGCCACCGGCACTAGAAACTGACTCTCCAGGGAGATTCGTCTATTTCAAAATACAGGCAGATGCTCTTTCCAGACCGTTTTTAGAATTCGACCTTAGGCTGACCAGCACCACCTTCGGTGGCACAATAACGACTAAACATTTCCTGAATGGATGACTTGTCGTGAGCAAGCGTTTGTTGCTTGCCGTTAAGTTGTGCAATTCTATCTCTGAGATTTGTTATCTGCTGCTCGATGACTGAAATTTCTTCAGTCAATTCGGTTTCAGTCACAGTGAAGGCTTGCGCCAACGTCGAGAATGCTTTTTCAAGCTCGCTTTCTGCCATGCGGTAATCGTTCCTTTCCGCTAAATACCGGTTGTGTATCCAAATTGTTTGCGTGCGTTCGACTAACCCCAGTTGCCCTAGTTTCAAAGGCCAAAACGCACAAACAAACTAGACACCTTTATTCTACCCACTTAAAAAGGCGTTTCTGCCCGATTCAGGCTAGTTGATTAAATACCGGCGCCATGAAGGAAGACATCTACCGGGTCAGTTCCGTCATTAGCGACATCCATGTCTTTGAGGTCGCCGGTCGAAAAATCATCAGTAGGCACCTCAAAGGACTCTTTGTTGAGCTCCGGGGACGCAGCAAGCATATGCTCCAGTTTTTCCAGACGTCGCTTCAGACTCTTGATGGCTTCAGCTTCAATATCTGGGACCGATTCGCTCGTCACCTTCACCCCGTCGCGATAAATAACCCGACCGGGCACGCCAACGACGACAGAATTGGGCGGAACGTCCTTAAGCACAATCGAGCCGGAGGCGACCCGGACATTGTCTCCGACGACGATATCGCCTTGAATTTCTGCTCCAGATCCAACCACAACGCCATTTCCTAGAGTGGGATGGCGCTTGCGGCCCCGGCTGGCCGAACCCATACGCGCAGCAGCGCCGGCTCCCAGGGTAACGCCCTGATAGATAACGACGTCGTCGCCGATGATGGTCGTCTCTCCGACAACCACACCCATGCCGTGATCTATAAAAACCCGCCGGCCGATTGTAGCTCCCGGGTGAATCTCAATACCGGTGAGCACACGCGCAGCCTGCGAAACGCAACGGGCTGGCGTTGTCAGCCCTCGACGCCAGAGAAAGTTGGATAGCTTGTGAGCAACTATGGCATGAAATCCCGGATAGCAGAGTACGACTTCCAATCTGCTTCGGGCTGCCGGGTCCTTTTCCAGGATGTTATCTATGTTTTCGAGGAAGCTCAAGCTGGGTTCCTGTCCTTTGTATGCCGTTCAGCCACCCGTAAACGCCCTTTGCGGGTTGTCATGGGTTTAATAGGGGTGCTTTTTAGGGAATTTATAACCTGTAGATCAGTATTTATATTAAATCTGATCCGTTCCTGGGGGTCCACCTCCTGACATGCGTATTTTCCCCATCAAAAATGGGCTGAGCTGGCACTATTCTGGGTTAAAAGTTCCCCTCGAACTGTCAAATTTCCTTGCCACCTCGGATACATGCGTTCATAGTCCCTGCGTTCTTAGGTACTAAAAGCGCCTCAACTACGAAAAAGAAACCTGCAAAGGCAACTCAGTAGAGGCATTTAGGGCAGCAATGAGCAATCGATTCGGCATCAGCAGCAACACCAGTGGCGGAGATAACAATCTCCCGGCCGCCAACGCGCCTGAAACCGAAGCCGAAAACACTCCTAAACCTTCCGGTCTTAACTTTAATTCTGTAGTAAGCAGCAGTTTCAACGACGCGCTGAGCAGCGCCGACCAAATGCTCAAGACTCAGCAGACAGCCCCGAAGGTCGATACCTCGACGACGGGCAGCGTGCTGAGTAACTTCGCTGGCGGCACGGCCACCGGTCTTTTTGACCAAATCGCCTCCCCTTTCAAAAAAGATAAAGCGACGCTGGCCCGTGAAGCCGAACTGGGTCGCGCCGCCGTTCTGACGGAAGGAAGCAGCATCAGTGCCTCCCTGACGAGAACGGCAACTGAAATCGCCCACGTAGTACCTACTTTGAACCCCCTGTCCGAGCAAGGACGGAATAACTGGGGCACTCTCGCCAATAAGGTAGCCACAGACTGGAATACCGGCACGGCTGACGACAGAGCTCGAATGCTAGGTACAGGTACCAGCTTCTTACTTACATTAGGGACCGGCACGGCTCTTACGACCAAGGGTACGACCGCCGCATTTCGCGATTTGAGCGGTGGAAGCCTGGCTACTCGCACCCTCAAGCTTGGCGATAATGTCGCAGCAGCTACCGATGATTTAGCCAATGTCAGCAGATCGGTCGGCCGCGTCACCGAGATGGGCACTGCCAGAAGTCACACTTTCTTCCGTGAAGCCGGACAGGCAACCGGAGTGATGGAAAATGTCGGCGCCCGGGCCACGACAATCGGCGAAACAGTTACATTTAAAGGTCCGAAAGCACTAACTGAGAATCTGGTTGCTGGCGAAAGCAACCTGATTAAATCGCTTCACGGCTTCTATCCAAATGTAAGACCAGCGAACATCACGTCGGCAGCCATTACCGATGCAAGCAGGACGGCAGCATTAGGTGAGTCGAGAAATTTCTCGAACTCGATTAGTCGCATGCTAACCGCCACAGAAAAGACCGACGTGGCCGCAGCTAATGCTCTGAAAGAAGTTGAAAGTGCCGCCGCCGCCCTGGCCAAAGGCGAAGCCGGCGCTCAAGCCAGATTCGTCCAGGCTGTAGAAAATAGCGCCGCCCACATAAAAGGACCGCAGCTCCAAGAGCTGACGGGCCAGAGCAATCAGCTGCTTCGCAGCCTCGAGCGTGCCGGAACCGTAGAGGCTTATGGGGTTGCGGTCGACAATGCGGCCAAGAATATCGGCACCAGGATTGAAACGCTTACCTCGGGCGTTTTGAAAAACTCACAGGAAGCCAAAGCACTGCAAAACATACAGACGCTCGTCAATGATGTTGCGCGCGGCGGCAATAGAACAGATGAATTAATCACTGCCGTCAAAGCTCTCAAGCATGAAGCACCCGGTCTCAACCCTCAGATTGTGGAAGGACTCGTCGCTGATGCGGCCAAATTGGAAAGTGCCTCAGTCGGACGCAGACTTTTGACCAGATTCGAATCGTATGCGGATGACGCCAAACAAGCAGCTACCAAGCTCGAACAAGCTATACAAAAGGAAGCGCCGCAAAGCGGCTCCCGCCAGGCACAAGTCCTCGACGACGTTAAGGTGGCAGCCAACAAACTCAATAGCGGTGCTATCGGTCCTGAAGATTTCTCCAAAGTTGTAGATGAACTGAGAAGAACTCCAGGCATCTCACCTGAAGTAATTAAACAAGCAACAAACCTTACCGAAAGTGTCAATGCCACCAGGCTCTTCAACCATATGGATGATCTGGTCAAGCCTGTGAAAGCAGCGACATCCGAACTCGATAATGTCCTAGCTCCGCTCAGAGCTACGAGCCCGCAACAAGTGGCAAGGGTTGAGCAAGCTGTAGCAGATTTCGTTGCCGGCCGCAGCGGCAGCACCGAAGATTTGACGGCTGCTCTCAGAAATCTCGCCAACAACGAAAGAACAGTCGCCACCAAAATCGGTGGCAATGTCGACGAAGCTTTGGCTCAAGTCACGAAAGTGAGCGACAACGTCACAGCCCAAACCAATAAGTTGGTCGAAGCGGTTGAGAGAGCGCGTCCAGCCTTGACCGTTGAAAGAAGTATCGCAGAATCGGCTCCCATTCTCGAAGAAGCGGCTCGCAAATGGGCTGGCAATCCGACCAATCTGAAAGCAATCGAAGAAGTGCAAGCCGCATTCAATGGGGCGATGAAGGGCAATGTCACCGCAGAGGAATTGGCGCTTGTCGTCCAGAAGAATTCGCGCGTACTGGAAAGAGCAGTGCCCGGAGCAAGCGAGACTCTTACTGTCAACGGCACAAGAATTGCCGATGCAGCAACCGACGCAACGCGCACGTTTGCCATCAGGACCGGTATCTCTGATATCACAAAAGGCGCAGACGAAGCGGTTCAAGCCATCAAGGGACTGCAAACGCAAGTAGCCGGAGATGCCGCCAAAGTTCAATCTTTGCGCAATCTGGAAGAAGCTGTATCAGCATTCAAAACGTCTACAAAACCAGCTGAAGAACTGACCAAGAATTTGGACGAAGCTATGAAAGCAGTCAGAGCTGCTGAAGTAAGACTTCCACAAAGTCTGGACAATTTCGCCGCCTCAGTAGAGCGAACAAGCAGACTGCAAGCAATCGAAAGCAGCGTCGTAAAATCCAGACAAGCGGCCAATGGTATTACCGCAACCACCGATGTGATGGAAGCGGCCGTCAGACAAGCTGATGAGTTCAAGGCCATCGATAGACTGCGTAATGCAGTGCGCTCTGGCGACAAAGAAGCGATTGCCAAAGCCGTCAGCGAGTCCGAGCGTGGACTGGTCAAGCTGGAAGAAATTCAGCCGGGTTTCCGAAAAGTTCTCGACGACGCAATCAAAGCCGGTGACAGCAAACAACTTTCCAGACTGACCAACGCACTAGATAATGTCGAATTAGTTGCTCAGCGCACCAGCAGTGAATTCAGAGCGCTCAATGAAATCCGCGCGGCTGCTAGAAAAGCAGCCACAGATGGCGTGGGCGACGACCTGGCTAGAGTCATTCAAAAGAATCAAACTCAAGTCGAGAATATGCAGCAGATGGTCGCGCGCATGGAAGGAACAGCGCTCAAGACCGAAGGCAGAATCGCCGCCGCCGAAAACAACGCCGGCAACATAGCTCAAAGATTGAAAGCAGATGCCGACATTCTCGGCAACGAAGCAGCAAATGCGCGCCGCTTGAGCAATATCGAGAACAGCTCGCGCTCGATGACCAACGTCGTCGAAAACCTGGCACCGAAATTAGACGATGCGGCCAGACAGACAAGCTTCCTCTCGGCACAGGGCGGCAAGCAATTAGCCAGAGATGTTCGCGAATTAGCCGAAACAATGCCGGCCAACTCCGCTGTCAGACAGCAATTGATAAGCAAAGCCGATGACCTGGAAGCGGCTGCAGGCAATTTCAATCATGTCCGCGAGCGCCTCAATGTAATTAAATCCCTTTCCGATGATGTCGCCAGAGGCTCAGTCAGAGAGAGCGATATGATGAGCTTCGTCAAGAAATCATCCTCTCAACTGGACGAGCTGGGCAAGGGTACCGCTCAAATGGTCGAGATGAAAGCGACAGCAATTGCCGATACCCGCAAACTTGCCGTTGCCGATGACGCGCTGAGAGCCACACGCCAGCTTCCGAATGCTGCTGAAGAAGCCGCAAAACTTGGTTTTAGAGCCGATTCGGAAGTGGGCAAATTATCCCATGATTTCAACACCGCGCTCAGAAAGTTCGCCGAACATGACGGCACGATTGCCGATGTTTCAGCTGCCGCAAAAAAACTGAACGAATTCAAACCAGCTGTAGCTCTCAGCGAAATTGAAGCGCGCAACCTGCAATCGCTCAAACAATTCGTCGAAAACTCCGAAAAAACGGCTCAAACAATGCAGAGCACAAGAGCCGCTGCTTTCGAATCTCAATTCAAAGCCTACATGGACGCGGCGAATTCGGGCAAAGTCGCTTCTTATAAGAGTGCTCTCAACAATATCGCCAATATGTATGAGATTTCACCGCCTGCGGTGCAAAATCAATTACTGAAATTGCGCGAAAGCATACTCGACCACTGGGCCGCTCGTCTTATTCACGAGCAAGGCTATTACGGCAAAAACACGCTGGCGCAGAAGGCTTTTGGCGGTTTTGACGGCGGTCAATCACTGATTTCGCAAGTCAAAGCAGGCGCCTTTAACGTAAAACCGCTTGCCGGATTGGAAACAAACAAAGGACAATTGCTTGACGCTGCCGAGCGTTTCAACCGCAATATCATGGAAAACCAGGTCAAATTCTCGGTAAGAGGATTGACCCAAGACAGAGCCGCTTTGCTGGCCAATCCGAATCTCGCTCAAGAAGCGATGCGCCACCAACTCGTCAGAGATGTTCTTACTGCAGCCACGGGCGTAGGAGTCCTCTCCTGGAGCGGATACGCCTTCAATAAAGCGGCCCAGGACTATATTTACGATGAGGTGAATGCACCTTATGTAATGGCTCACTTGATGGAGAAAGAAATCGCCGCTCAGACAGAAGCAGACCGCGAGAGATATCGCGCTGAGTTGGCAGCCAAAGTTGCCGACTATATCCGCGGCAAAGACCAAGCACAAATCGAAGCGCTCAGAGAACAAATCAAGAAAATCATTGCCGAGCGAACAGCAGAAAATCCTGAAGCTCAAGCCGTATGGACTCGCCGCAAAGATGAGCTGAGCATAGGACAGCTGCGCGCCAAGAAAGAACACGAAAATCAAGTTCAATACGGCAATCCCATGGGACCCACACGTGGACCAGGAACGGCAGCAGTGGTGCAGGAATCGACTCAGCAGGTCTTCGTGGCACCGCAAGCACGCATCCGCTCTACCAGTATCAGCAGTATCGACGAAGCCGGTAATAAGAGAAAACCGGCGACTACCAACTTCGACATAAATAAGATAAGAGACATGAGCAACAACATGTCTTACAGCCAGAGCGGATTGAGAGCCAATCCGTATGGCACTTCAGGACAGAATTCTCTGGCTGCTGCTTACACATCCGGCTCCAGTAAAGCCTGGCAAAACGTCGTAAGCTGGAATACCGGTCGCAAGCTGACCGTTGGTGAGCCAGGCGGCAAGCATGTCTATGGCAATTTCTCCCAACTGGAAGACAATCCTGAAAATGACCAACCTGGGTTTAGCGGCTCGCCTGCAGCGGGTCCCTCGACCGGTCGTGTAGATCCGGCCAGTTTGGCTCTGGCAGCCGCCTCACAGCAGCAACAACAACAACAAGCCAGCCAGGATGAAAATTCCCAGGCGACAGCAGTTTAGTTCAGCTAAGCGTAAGACTTCATGACCAGAACTGTGTTGTGACCGCCGAATCCGAGCGCTTCACAAAGAGCGTGTTTGACCGGCGCTTCTCTGTAAATGTTAGGCACATAGTCGAGATCGCATTTTGGATCGGGGGTTCCGTAATTGATGGTCGGGTGAATTTTCTGATCGAATAGGGTCAAGGCGGTAGCGGCAGCACCGATGGCCCCGGCTCCGCCGAGCAAATGCCCGACCATTGATTTAGTGCTGGAAACCGCCACTTTGTAGGCGTGATCTTTGAAGACCTTCTTGATCGCAAGTGTTTCTCTCTCGTCATTGAGAGGTGTAGAAGTACCGTGGGCATTGATGTAATCGATTGCCGTCGGATCGATTTCCGCGTCTCTCAGTGCTTCACTGATAGCTCTTGCCGCACCCTCACCGAATTCATCAGGTGCAACGATGTGAGTGGCATCGCATGATGCGCCGCCGCCAACAATTTCCGCATAGATAGGCGCATTGCGTTTGAGCGCGTGTTCCAGTTCTTCGAGAATGAGAACAACAGAGCCCTCACCGATCACGAAACCATCTCTGTCACCGGTAAAAGGACGTGAAGCAGTTTCCGGATCATCATTGCGCTTCGAAAGAGCCATCATATTGTTGAACGAAGCAACACTGAACTGATTGATGCATGCTTCCGAACCGCCGGAAATCATGACGTCGGCGCGATTGCTTTGAATATACATGAAGGCGTCGAGCAACGAATCGAGACCGCTAGCACAGGCCGTGCTGTCATTCTTGGCTCTGCCTTTGGCACCGTATTCGATGGCTACTTGTCCGGAAGAGGCATTGGGCATCAAACGGATAATGGAGCGCAAGCCGATCTTCTTGGGACCGCCTGCCATAAGCTTGATATGGTCACCGGTGGTCGTAATCAAGCCGCCCACTCCGGTACCAATAAAGGTGCCGACGCGCTCAGCAACGGTATTCTTGATCTCGAGTTTGGCATCTTCCAGCGCTTGCTTGGCAGCCGCCATAGAAAAAAGAGTGACGCGGTCCATCTCTTTGAGCATAGAACCGACCTTCCGCTTATCCGGAAAGAAGTCGGCAATATTGAAGCCTTTTACTTCCGCTGCAATTTTGACGTCCAGACCAATCTCATCAGGATCGAAATGGCTGATTCTCTTAACGCCGCTTTCACCGTTAAGCAGTGCTTTCCACATATCTTCACGGCCAACGCCGATCGGCGTTACGCCACCGATACCAGTCACAACGACTCTTCTTCTACTCATTTGCGGTTACATCTTCCTTGTTATGGGAGCGCGTTGCGTGCTCCTCGCGTTGAACCGTCTTTGACGACTAAGTAAACCTGGAGACTAATCATCCCGGCTCAACCTGACCAGTCCGGCAAAAGACAAGCTCATTCTATCGCTTCTGAAGCGCGGCCGTGGGGCTTTGAGCAGTGTTCCTGATAATAAATTAGTATGTCGAAAAGCCTCAAATTGGCAGCTGGATATGCTTTCGAGCACGAAAGTCTAGCTGCAAAACAACCACGAAGCTTTACAAGGGGCTTAACACTGTGGGCTTGCCGCTATGCTTTGCAACTAACCGGGACGCGCCTATCCAGAACCAATGTCCGAGCTTCATTCGAAGTCGGACTCATCAATCTCGTCGTAGTTTCCACCGAATGCAGAGCCACCACTGATAATTCCGCCATCGTCATACATACCGAATTCATCTTCCATGCAAATGTAAGAATCGTTGTCTTCATCGGCTTCGAACTGGGACAGCGCAGCTTTTCCAGTAATCAGGACGGACTCGTCGGCGATATCAAGCACCTTCTGCTTGCCCTGCAACAGGCCGCCCATCAACCTGGGCGTAGCAATGCCCTTGAGCTGCTCGAGCTTCTCTTGCCTGGTTTTACCGCTCAAAAGGTCCTCTGCGGCGCGCGTCTGCATATCGGCACGGACATTGAGCTTGAAGGCTCTGTCCAGTTCTTTGCCGATTTTCTGGTATTCAGGCTCATAACGCTCGACGTGAGACCAGAACTTTCTGTTATGACTGGCTTCCAGAACATGTGACAACTCATGCAATACCAAGTATCTTCTGCCGCGCTCTGGAACATTTTCGATAGCGTGGCGAGAGAAGGTAATGATGCGGGACTTCAGATTAATCTGAGCAAGGCGAGTGTACTTTGCTGATCCGATCCTGACCCCGCCTATGGTGACATTCAGAGTAGCTTCATTAATGCGACGCACATATCCAGCCATGAAATGCTGATACATCTCATTGAGCGCGCGCTGAGAATTGACGCTGTCTTGTGCGATTGGGTTTGAGCGGCTGGTCCGACTTTTGTTGGCCACTATCTGGATTTCTGTAACTTAAGGCGCTGGTGAAATAGACAAGAAAACTGGAGGGCAGGCATACTAAATGCTCAACTCAAAGATAACAAAAGTCAGCGGTTTCAAAGCAAAGCTTGGACCGGGAGATTTGAAAAATTGTCTAATACCGCAAAAATAGAAGGCTTGAGCAACCTGACACTGATAACCGGTGGAGCTCGCTCAGGCAAATCCCTGCTTGCAGAGCAGCTCGGCAGAGATTCAAATACACCTGTTGTATATCTGGCCACCATGGAAGAGATGCATGACGATCCCGAAACGGTCATGCGCATAGACCTGCACCGGTCCAGACGCCCTCAAGATTGGACGACAATCGAGGCGCCTTTCGACCTGAGCGGTGCCATTCTAAGACTGCCCGCCGAAAGACAGACTTGCATCATTGATTGCCTGTCATTGCTGATTTCCAATATTCTTCTTAAAACCAATGGAGAAGGGACTCGCTTACCGGAAGCCAGAGATCAAGTGCTGGCTGAGATCGGCAAAGTCCTGGCCGCGATGAAACAGCGCGGCGAAATCAATTTTGTCGCTGTCACCAACGAAGTGGGCTCCGGCATAGTCCCAGAAAATGCACTGGCGCGCTCATATCGCGATTTACTGGGCGAAACCAACCAGATAATTGCTCAAGCGGCAAATGCAGTCTTTCTCATGTGTGTAGGGCTCAAATTGCAGCTCAAGTAGGCGTGAAAAATCGCTCAATACTCCGTTTCACTGGGCTTTTTCCGCTGCAAAACATGCGAGAATCAAAGCATAAAGTAGTCAAGAATAATCGCAGGCATGTGGTAATATTCTTTGAAGATGCCCATTTGGGCGCGGTTTCATGGATTGTGCCCCGAGGGCGGGAGCGAGGAGGACACCTTTAGATGGCTAAGCTGCGGTTGAGGTATTACCCCGAGCAAGTCTTGTTGCAAAAGGCTAAGAAGGTTACGACCTTTGACTCTTCGGTACGCAAGCTGGCCAACGACATGCTCGAAACCATGTACGAAGAGAATGGTGTCGGGCTGGCAGCGCCCCAAATCGGCGTTTCCAAAAGAATTATGGTCATCGACGTGGCCGGCGAGGATGAGCCGAATCAACCTATCGTTTTTATAAACCCGCAAATCGTGGAAAAGGAAGGCTCGCTAGTTGGCTTGGAAGGCTGCCTGAGCTTTCCCAATGTGTTTTTTGAAGTCAGACGTTTCAACCGAATCGTAGTTAAATATCAAAATCTCGCCGGCAAAGACGTCAAAATGACGGCCGAAGGGGACTTGCTCTGCCGAGCCATCCAGCACGAAATCGACCACCTCGATGGAGAACTCTTCATCAACAAAGCCGTTTCTCCGATTGCAGCCGATCTGGAATTAGTAAAAAACGGTTTCATCGCAGGAGATGTCGAAGCGCTGGAGAGCGAATTGGCCAGCTCCGGACAAACAATCAAAATCAAGGATCACACACCGGTCGTTGGTTAAGGCTGCGCCGCCAGGTTCAATATGTTTCTCAAACCGTCACATTTTCTGCAGGGAATGGTTGCAAGACCAGCCGATGTAATCAGAAACTGCCGGCACATGATACGCATGCTCAAATTAAGTGCAGGACTGTCAAAACCGGACAAGTATCTTTCCAGACTGCAAATCGGCCAAGCCGGAGCCGTCTGGGCAACAGCCAAAGACGGGCACCCGCTCACCTGCATGTACTGCAAGCATGCAATTGCACGTTTCACCTTCAGCACAGGGTGGACGGCAGAGACTTGCTCAGCGTACGGACTGGACCGAGAGCTTACATCTCAACACACAATCCAGTGGGTGGAAAAACTGCAGCATTTGTACGAAAATACGGCAAATACCGGCGATTTGCAAAGGACTCAATAATCGCCCTATACTTCAGGTGCATGGAAAAGCGGTGAACCATGAGAGGGAAATCGCCGGAAACGGAAGTGGTGAAGAATAACGATATGAATGGCGCCGAAACTGACCGCGTGGAAGTGACGGTTATGTCATTCGGGTACAAACGCGGCGATGCGCCCAGTGCGAATGCTGTTTTTGACGTGCGTTTTTTGAAAAACCCCTATTGGGTGGAAGAGCTTCGTCCTTTAAATGGTCTGGATAAATCTGTACAAGATTATGTTCTGGAACAGGAACCAGCTCAGGACTTTCTTTCTTCAATTCTCGAGCTTTGTCTCAAAATAATTCCGCAGTTCACAGAGTCCAAAGTAAAACATTTCACAATTGCTTTCGGTTGCACCGGCGGGCAGCATCGCTCTGCGACCATTGCAGAAACCGTGGCAAAAGCTCTCGCCACGGATTTCCCGGAAGCGCATGTCCGAGTCGTACACCGCGAGCTCGACGAAGCCGCTCATGTCACCGCCAACGGTGCCAGACACAGACATGCGGCCGGCGCCAAGGAGAGTGCACGATGAAGGGCACGTTAAACTCGAGAATGGCTCGCATGATGTTGCCCGGCTTAAAGCGCTGGATCGTAATCATCCTGGCCGGCATTGCGGTAATTGTAGTAGGGATTTTCCTCTACCTCGGCTACCACCCGGTCCATGTAACTTCGATGCTGATTCGAGAGACGCTCGAAACAGCGGCCGACCTGGTGCCGCACAAACGAAGCGGTTTCGTCGTTATAGTGGGTGGCGCGCTCATTGTCTGCATCGCCATATATAAGATGACTCTTTCCGTTGTGGGCGCCTATGTGCCTAATGAGAGAGAATCTATTCCCGATGTTCTGTACAGAAAGAGGCATCTGGCCAAAGGTCCGCGTGTGGTCGTCATTGGAGGCGGCACCGGACTGTCCAACCTTTTGCGCGGTATCAAATTGTTCACCAACAATATTACCGCCATTGTTACTGTCGGCGATGACGGCGGCTCTTCAGGACGCTTGCGGCAAGAATTGGGAGTGCTTCCTCCCGGCGATTTGAGAAACTGCATCACCGCCCTGGCGGACGAAGAAGGTCTTGTTACAGACCTCTTTCGCTACCGATTCGAATCAGGCGGCGGGCTGGAAGGTCACTCGTTTGGCAATCTTTTCCTGACAGCCGTATGTGCCATCACCAATGGTGACATGCTGGAGGCGACGCGAGTTGCCAGCCGTGTTCTGAACAGCTGCGGTCAGGTGCTGCCGTCCACATTGGTCAACTTTTCGCTGGTTGCCGAAATGGCTGATGGTTCGGTCATCGAGGGCGAATCACAGATAACGGAGGCCGGCGGACGAATCAAGGCACTTTCTCTCAAACCGTCCAAACCCAAAGCGACGCCGGAAGCAATCGAGGCTATTCATGCAGCCGACCTGATCATTCTTGGTCCGGGCAGCCTGTACACTTCAATCATCCCGAACTTGCTTGTAGACGGGATTCCGCAAGCTATCCGCGACTCGAACGCCGACAAGATTTACGTCACCAACGTACTTACACAGCTGGGAGAGACGACAGGCTATACGGTTGGCGATCACGTGGAGGCGATTCTCTCCCATTCAGGAACGCCGTCAAATCTTGGCTACAGACTGATGGAAGCGGTTCTGGTCAATGATCAGACACCCGACTTTGAAGGCAAGCTGCCGGAAAATATCAAACCGGTCGTTCTAGATAATGACCGAGTGCGCGAACTGGGTGTGGTTGTTATTAAGCGCTCTCTTCTCAGCCAGAAAGCAATCGGCCATCACGATCCGGACAAGCTTGCGAAAACTATCATGCTATGGCATATGCGTCACGGCAGAAAGCAGCCGATCAAAAAGGCAATCACGAGATCACAGAACAAAACAGAAACAAAGGTCGTCTCTGCCACTCAGTCCATCGAGAATAAAGACTCTGACGACCCCTCACTCGTCGCCGCAGGGCTGAAAGATACGAACACAGCAGAAGCCGGCAAAGTCAGCGAATGAAATTTTTTCACGCAATTTCGTTGTGCTTCGTTGTGCTCATGGCCGGCGCAGTTTGCTTGGCACAAGGACATATCGAAGCAAACGTGCCGGAAAAAGAGAATTTTGACACCTATTTGAAAAGAGACCTCAATACTTATTTCTCGGCAAACGCCGACAACAAGATCAAGGTCGAGTATGAATTGCTTCGCAAACCGCCGACACAAGTAGGTGTAGCCTACCCGAAATTCTATGCCTGGGTGAAAGTGCTCAAGGACAATACGCTCCAACAGCAAGGAGCTGTAAGAATCGCAGCAATCGAGCAAGAAGAGTTCCAAATAACCGATTTCGTATCGGCAGAAAAGATACGCCGCGAACCCCAAATACTCGAGAGGACATTTCCGGCGGCTCTATGCCCGAAAATTGTCGAACTTGCGGGTCAGCGCTGACAACATTCGTTTATAATGTTTCCTCATCAATTAGAGGGGAGAGATAGCGGTGACTACTGAAACAGCACAGAAGGAAAACCTGGGAAAAGCACTTGGTCGTATTGCGTCGGGAGTTTTTCTTGTCAGTTTCACCAAGAACGCAAAGAAAGATGGAATGCTTTCGACCTTCGTCATGCAAGGCGGCTTCGACGCCCCCGTAGTGGTAGTCGCAGTCAACAATAAAAGACCACTGCTCGATGTTTTGAAACCAGGCGACACCTTTGTTGTGAATGTGCTGTCCAAAACGAATATGGACGTATATAAGAGTTTTGCAAAGCCCTATCAAGAAGGTATGGATCGCTATGAAGGCATAGCGCTAAAGGATGGAACTGAACATCCCGTGCTTGCCAATGCCGTCTCTTATATGACCTGCAAAGTCCTTTCTTACGCTCCGGCGACCGACCATCAACTTCTCATTGCAGAAGCTATCGATGGTGAGCAGCTTACTGAAGAGGAGCCTATGATCCACCTGCGCAAGAATGGATTTGGCTACTAGCGATTGCCTTCAGGGCCGGTTTCTTGTAATAGCTTTTCAGCCCGCATTGGTAGATGCCACTACATCTGGTGCGGACTGCGACACTTGCCCCATGGGTCAATCGTAGCTATATGCAGCACGATGCGCAAAGCGGACAAGAGTTCGCATCAAGAAGCAAGCGAGGCTTCCGGCTCTTTGTCCTTTTCCCCGGGCTTGTAGTCAGACATCAATTCCATAGCTTCCTCATAACCCTGAGTGATTAACTTGCGAGAACGATGGGGGTCGATTTCCAGAAGCGTTGTGTTGACGGCCCGTTTCGGCTGAAAAACTCTGATGTCGACGTTCTTTCTCCCCTTCGATTCGATATTGCCTTCGGCAACCAGACGGTTGTACAACTCGGCTGTTTGAATTTCCTTTCGAGCGGACGCATCAAGAACTATATCCAGACAACGAACGATAACTTCGAACATGTTGGTCGGACAGACATTTATCTTTTCCGGATGCAAAAGCACCATATAGACTTCGTCTGCGCCCATTTGAATCGCTGTTTCCATGGGCGTATTGCGCACCAGGCCGCCGTCTACCCAGAGTCCGTGTCCATTGATATGACGAGGAGGAAAGGCCATGGGAATAGCCGACGTAGCCATCAAGACGTCTATCAACTCGTTGGTGGACATGATGTCGTCCATCATGAAAAGTTTCGTTTCGAGACTGCAGAGGTCGGTAGCGCACCAGCCAATTTGCATGTTGGTGGCTCGCAACTTCGGCAGGTTGACCTCGCGGCGCAGCACTTCTTCGAGTGGGGAATTATCGAGCAAGCCAAGCTTGTGGCCGAGGAGCATGCGACCCATCTGATGTGGCGACGGCAGCTTGAAAATGTCGTTGGCGCGGATCTGGCACCAGAGCTCTTCCAGACGCTCAATTCCTCCCTGGGCAACAATGGCAGCATTGATACCGCCGATGGAAGTGCCGAATGCCATGTCGAATTTGAGACCCTTCTCGTAAAGTGCCTTAACGACACCGACCTGATATGCACCTCTGCCACCACCGCCTGGAAGAACCAGTGCTCTTTTCGGTCTGTGAACCTGGGTTGTCTCGGTGCGGTCTCCGTTGTCCATTCTGGTCTCCAGTAAGCTTGCGGTTTCGAAATCTGCGAATTTCAAATCAGTTTTTTTTGCCTAACTCTATTCTGACATTCTAGATTAGAGGCTGGGGTCGATGGGTCCGGCAAAAACACTTCATGCTTTGATTACTAACTAATATGTGCCCTTTTCACACTAGATATAAAAGTGAGCGCCTTTGTTATCAGCTCAAATAATCATGAATTAGTGCGAACAGGAATTGAGCTCGACAAGAAAGAGGCGTTTTTTTTAACATCTGGCTGGACAAACCCGACTGAAAAATTGCCCAAAACAAGCACAGGCTGGCAAAATCAGCCGACAAAAAAGCGTTCTTTCTGTGGAAAGAACGCTTTCTGGGTATTGGGATTTGCTTAAGCGCGAGCGACTTGCTTGCTGGCTTCTGCGACGAACTTCGCTACTTCCGAAGGCGTCTTCGCTACTTTGATACCAGCTTTCTCGAACGCTTCGATCTTGGATTGAGCGGTGCCCTTTCCGCCCGAAATAATGGCGCCGGCGTGACCCATGCGCTTTCCGGGAGGAGCCGTTTGACCGGCAATATAAGCAACGACCGGCTTCTTCACGTTGGCTTTGATGTAAGCTGCAGCCTCTTCCTCGGCAGTTCCACCAATCTCACCAATGAGAACGATCACTTCGGTTTTCGGGTCATCTTTGAAGAGGCTCAGTGCTTCTTCGTATCCCATGCCCTTAATCGGGTCGCCGCCGACGCCTACGCAGGTGGATTGTCCAAGCCCACTCTCGGTGAGGGCCAGGGCAATTTCGTAGGTGAGCGTTCCGGAACGGCTAACCATTCCAACCGGCCCCGATTTGAAAATGGAGCCTGGCAGAATACCGATCAAACACTCACCAGGAGTGATTACACCAGGGCAATTCGGTCCGATCAACTTAGCGCCTTTTGCTTTTACTTGGGCGACTAACTTGGCGGCGTCTTGCGGCGGAATACCTTCGGTAATGAGAACGATCAATTCCGCTCCGGCATCCAGCGCCTCAGAACCGGCGTCGAGAGCCAGAAAAGGTGGAACAAAAATGACGGACGTGGTGGCTCCGGTTGCCTGGAAGGCTTCTTTAACCGTGTCAAAAACCGGAATGCCCTCGATTTTGGTGCCGCCTTTGCCGGGCGTGACGCCGCCGACAACTTTGGTGCCGTAGGCGATCATGCGCTTGGTGTGAGCGGAACCCATTTTGCCGGTCGCGCCCTGGACGATGACTTTGGTGTCTTTGTTAATCAGAATCACTTTGGGAATCTCCTTAAATTAGCGACCAGCGCCGGCTGGAACTTTGGATTGCTCAACGGCTTGTTTTACAGCGGCTTCGAGTTCCGGGTAAAGCTTCAAGCCTGATTCGGCAAGCATTTTCTCTGCGACATCCTGGTTGTTGCCACGCAGGCGAACAATCAGTTTGCGCTCGGGATGCCGCTTCATGAAGGCAACCAGAGCCTGCGCCACTTCGTCGCAAGCGGTGATGCCGCCCAGGATATTGACCAGAATTACGTCGCACTTCGGGTTGTCGTGGACGATTTCCAGTGCTTCCAGAGTCTTTTCAGTGTCGGACCCGCCGCCTGCATCGAGGAAGTTTCCGGGCTGACCGCCGAAGGCTTTGACGAGGTCCATCGTTGCCATGGTCAAACCGGCGCCATTGCAAAGAATACCGATATTTCCGTCCAGTTCGACCAGGTTGAGACCAGCTCTCTTGGAGCGCTTTTCTCTTTCGGAAAGATCGAGCATATGGGTTTCTTGCCAGCCGGCAAAGCACTTGTGACGGCCCAGGGCATCATCGCAAATGGTGATCTTACCGTCGAGCGCAAGCACTTCGTCTCCATCGGTGACGATGAGCGGGTTGATTTCAGCCAATTCCAGATCTTTCGATTCGAATAAACGATAGAGCTTGTTGGCCAGATCGGCGAATTTATTGAGCAGTGTGCCGGTCAAACCGATTTGCTTGGCCAGATCGCGACCTACATAATCATGGTAGGGGTATGGAATCGGCATGGTGACAACATTTGTCGAAGATTCGATTTCAATGCCGCCTTCCGCCGAAGCGATAAAGATTGCGCAGCCGCGGCTTCTGTCCAGGGTGACGGACAGGTAAATTTCGCGAGCGATTTTCAATCTGGGTTCAATCAGGAGGCTTTCAGTCTTGGAGCCATTGATTACCATCTTGAGCAAGTCTTTGGCTTTCGCTTCGCCGTCTTTCAGGTCTTGTGCAAACTGAATGCCGCCGGCCTTACCGCGGCCACCTGACTGCACTTGCACTTTGAGAGTGAGTGGATAACCGAGGTGAACCTTTCTCAATTCTTCCGGCTTGGTGATGCGATGAGACGGCGGAACCGGAATGCCGTGCTCCTGGAAAATCTTCTTGGCTTCCCACTCGTATAAATTCAAGACCTGTTCCTCCTTTGGGAGCATGTATCCGGGCGCACTTAGCGCGTTTTGTCAGAACAACCGGCTGCGCCTCTCCTGTTTACAAGAGCGCGACCAGCCCCTATTAACGGCTCTGGCATCCTATAAATGTAGATCTTTCTGGCGCAGATCGCCCCGGAATTCGGAAAAGCTTAAAAATGCGCGCAATAAACAGCTGAAATTCGGCTTTCTCTGACCTCGATTTAGTGTTTCACAGTGCTTAACCCGCCTTTTCGCCTTGTCAGTGCCGATTTCAGTCGATCCGGCCCGCCTGACGCACGCCCCAAAATCAATCGAATGCTAGGGTCTCTGACAATGCCGGTATACTTATGTCGCTTGAAATCGGCTCTTTACTTCGAGTCGTTTCCGGTCTGTCACTTGTGTGGGCTTAAGTTATGCGGATTGGAATCCTTACGGGTGGTGGAGATTGCCCTGGCTTGAATGCCGTGGTCAGAGCCATCGTCAGACGCTCTGTCATGGAGCACGGCTCCGAGGTGGTCGGCTTTCTGGAAGGCTGGCGCGGACCCATGGAAGGAATGGTCATGCCTCTGACCCTTCAGGGGACAGGCGGACTGATACACCGTGGAGGCACGATTCTTCGAACCTCACGCGCTAATCCATTTAAAACAGAGCGCGGTCCTGAAAAAATCGCCGAGCAGATGGAGAAGCATCGCCTTGACGCTCTGATTGCCATCGGTGGAGATGAGACTCTCAACATCGCTGAAGAACTGAGTTCAAAGCACGGCATTAAAATCGTTTGTGTGCCAAAGACAATCGACAATGATTTGAATTCGACCGATTTTACTTTTGGCTTCGACACAGCTGTCAACGTTGTCATGGAAGCGATAGACAGGCTTCACACCACAGCGGAATCTCATAATCGCGTCCTCGTTTGCGAAGTGATGGGAGGCAATGCCGGATGGATCGCTTGTTACGGCGGTATCGCAGGCGGTGCGGATTTCATCCTGGTTCCGGAAAAACCTATCAAGCTCAAGGAAATAGCTGAGTCCATCAAGAAGCGCCATGCCAGAGGACGCGATTACTCTATCCTCGTGGTTGCCGAAGGGGCTCGACTGGAAGGTGATCTGGAAGCGCCCCCTGTGACTATTAATGGAAACAAGCGCACGGGGATCGGCGAGAGGCTGGCAAAACTCATAGAGGAAGAAACCGGCTATGAGACTCGAGCGACAGTACTCGGACACATACAAAGAGGCGGGTCGCCCACGGCATTCGATCGCGTCCTTGCCACCAGATTTGGTGTGAAAGCAACCGACCTCGTTCACGAGAAGAAATTTGGACGCATGGTAGCCCTGCAAGGCAACCATGTTGTCGACGTCGCGATCAGCGAAGGAGTCGGCAAAATAAAGTCGCTGGATATGGACCTCTACAAGGTAGCCGAAGTCTTCTTCTCATGAGTTCGACACGCGATGAAGACTATATGCGCGAATGCCTGCAATTGGCAAAAAAGGCGCATGGTCGCACCGCACCTAATCCCATGGTGGGAGCGATTGTTCTCGACCGCAAGGGGCTTGTTGTCGGTCGCGGATATCATCATAAACACGGGCAACCGCACGCAGAAGTAAACGCCTTTGCAGAAGCGGGACAAAAAGCCGAAGGCGGCACTCTGTATGTAAATTTGGAACCTTGTTGCCATCACGGAAAGACTCCACCCTGCTCCGAAAAGGTGATCAAAAGCGGAGTCAAAAGAGTTGTTTGCGGAATGGTCGATCCAAACCCCGCTGTTGCCGGCGGGGGCATAAAGGCACTCACAGAAGCCGGCATTGAAGTGGTTTCCGGAATTCTCGAGGCAGATTGCGCCTTTCTCAATCGTGGTTTTATCAAACGCATAAAGACAGGTCTGCCATGGGTCTGTCTCAAACTTGCCACCACTCTCGATGCAAAAATTGCCGACCGCCACGGCGGCAGCAGATGGATCACAGGTGCTGAAGCACGGCAATTTGTACACCATTTACGAGATCAATTCGACGCAGTATTGGTCGGAACAAACACAGCGCTTATTGACAATCCGACCCTCAACGTTCGCGGGGTGGAAAACAGCAGAGATCCAGTAAAAGTGCTGGTCGACAAAGATCTGACAGTTTCATTCGAGGCAAAAATATACACTCATGAAACCGATGCAAAAACTTTAGTAATCACCAGAGAAGATCGAGCCGACCGAAAAATTGCCGATCTTCCTTTGGTAGAACTGATCGGCGTCCCCTACAAAATGTCGAAGCCTCAGGCAATAGTCTCTCAATTAGCTGCCGGCGTGCCTCAGCGCCGAGAGGACGACAAGGAAAACAGCCGAGAAACAGTGGTACTCGATCTGGAAGCGGGATTGCGTCAGGTAGCTAGAAGAGGCATCAACACGGTCTTGTGCGAAGGAGGAGGCAGGCTTGCAGGCAACCTGATCGACCTTGAGCTGATCGATGAAATTGTCTGGATAATAGCGCCAAAACTTTTGCATGACCCTCTTGCTTTGCAAGCTCTGGGCGGGCGAGCACGCAATTTGGATGAGGCAGTCTCACTGCATCAAGTTTCGGTCAAGAATTTAGGCGACGATATCGCCTACTGCGCATTATTGCCGGCCGGCCACAGGCTATTGAACAGTTAGTTGGCGAACATTGGTGCAATACCTCCGCCTATTGGCTCTGTTATAATTATTAGGCAATTCTCACTTTCTAAGCCTTCCTTTTGCAGGTCATTAGTTCAGAGCCTGGAGATTGATTCAGTGAACGCTGGTCTGAAGTTTAGTGCAAGCTCCCGCGTCACTGGAAAGAGACAGCACTTTGCTATGCGAAGACGCAGAGGTTCCGCGTTGAGCGAAGCCGGACCGGCGATGTTTCTCTTGCTCATGTTCGCGCTTTTCCCTCTCATTGACGTAATCTATTTCGGGATAAGCTATTACTCGGTCATGACTCTCAATGATTTGCAACTTCGCGAAGCTTCTAAATCAGCCAAGAGCCTGGCAATTTCTCCTAACGGAGAGGTAGTTGCCGGAATTCCAAACAAGTGGGCAAGTTCGGCATTGGGAGGACTTGCCCATCTCAGCACCCCACCTGTCACAAACGTAGACTACAAACTAAGCGAAGTTGCCGTCTACGTTACTGTCTCGACCAATGTGTCGATTGAGCCCTTGCTGAAGATTCCCTTTCTGGCAAAGATTCCGGCACTAGGTGCGCCGGTGGAAATTAAGGTGGCGCGGACAAAAGTCCTGGAGAATCCCAATGACATTTTCCACTAAAAGAATTACCAAGCGCAGCAAAAAAAGAAAGAGCAGGGCTTCCAGCCTTGTTGAAACGCTGACTGGATTTATCATTCTCATTCCGATCGGTCTTGCCGCTGTGGATGTAGTTGCTTTCATGTCTGCAGTAGACAGCAACGAGCACCTGGCGGAAGCAGCCGCGCGCGGTGCTGCAAAAGCTTCTGATCAGGACAAAGCACAGACCGTAGCTGAAGATGTAGTGAAAAACTGCACGCCTGTATGGATGGTGCAGGCAGTAATGGTAGATGATGTCGATTACGACGCCAGCAAAGGTCTCGTCTCAGTAGCAACGCTCATGCAGTTGAAACTGCCGATTCCCCTTCCCGGCTACACAGAAATCAAATGCCGCGCTAATTCCGTTGAGCCAATCGTGTTTACTCCGGCGCCGAATTAGGTAACTAGATGAGAAACGTAAATTTGAAAAACACCAGGAAGAATTCTCCAAGAGAGCGTGGTGTATCGCTCGTGCTGGTAGTTGTCAGCGCCGGATTTTTGATCATTCTCGTCTTTATTGCATTCCAGTTCTACACTCTCAACAGCAGTTCAAGAGAGGTACGCAATGCCGTCGATGCCGCGGCTCTCAATGTTTCCAAACAAGTCTCAACACTGAAAGTGAGTATCAGAGACCAGTTCAGCGACGTCTCGGACAAGGGCGGGCTTGTCGGCCTGAGCAATATCAATCGCGTCTGGGGCAAGGCGTACTTGATCAATGCCAATGCAGAGGCAATTCAAAAGGAGGGGCTGGCCAATGCATACACTACTCAAAACGCCGATGAAGCCTACCGCATTGCCCAGCAGGCAAACGACTCTCTTGTTGATGCAGTGACCAACAAAAGAACACTCGATACTTTTTTCAACGACATAGCCAATTTGAGACGCGCAAAGCTTCTGGGAAACAGCTCCGAGCTCAAAACTCTGGACGGACCGGCCTGGGATGTGGCAATGGTCGACAGGGGGGCACCAAGCAACCTGAAATTCGATCAGAAACAAATTCCCAAAGGTGCCACGGTGGCACCTTACAACGGCATTTATATCAAGGGCTACACGCCATTTACAGCCAACAATAAGAATTTCACTTTCGCCACTTTCATTCCTAACGAAATGCCGCATCTAACTACCGACGGCAACTTCAACGCCAATGATGCACGCACCAATCCAGTAACAGGCAATCCGGTACCGAACGCGTTTCGAGCCAACGGCATCAACTTTGGCGCAAAGGCGTCCTTAAGCGCCTCGGCATCCAGCGTGGCCAATCCGAGACACACATACAGAATGGCAATTCCCCATGCGTACATAGCCATCATTATGTCGAATATGGCGTTCTGGAAAGTGAAAGAAAAGGATGCAGCTCCGCCTACTCCATACAAATTCGAGCCGCAGACAGTATTTGGGATCAAAGGCTATAAGCTGAAGAATAATCGCATCCTGAACGGCTACGCGTCACTGGGCAATGAATACAAATCAGGCACTCTGCTTGGCTCTATGAATGCGCTACCGGGCAATCATCAGGAGCAGTACGAAAGAATGCTGCAGCGCATAAAAGAAATCAAGCATGATTTTTCCATGACAGAGTTGATGAATATGCTTCAGCGAGTTCCTCCTGCTCCTATGTACATTATTTATCCGGTGTACGGGACAACCGACAATACCGATCCGTCCATCAAGATTCAATCCGTCACTCCCGGCGAACCACTGCCTGTTGCCTGGATGAATAGCCCTATCATGTTTGACGGCATCGCAAAACTGATAGTCAATGAAAACGAGCAGCGCGACGAGCCGAATTATTGCTGGCCGCAAATCATCGGAGGCAATCCTGATTGCGAGAAATACACACAAGTATCAGGTACCGTCAGATGGGCGCCTGGTACAGGCTTCAACCCTTGCCTGGGGGTTTTGACAGTCTCTCGAACCACAATTTCCAATTTCATAACCGAATGAGAAACTAAGCCAGGTGAACATGTAAGATGAAAGAAGCAGTTGGAGCCAGACTATGAACGCGGGAAAGAGAAGGACGCAAGCCGGGAAAGCAGCAGCTATATTGCTTGCCACTTGCTTTCTTTATTCGGTTTCCGGTCTGACTCCCAGCCTGGCGACCAATAAGTTTCTGCTTCAAGGCATTCAGGACTACCGTAATGGGGATTTCGCAACCGCTGCCGGTAATCTCGGAGCCGCCATGCCGACTGAATTCAACAGTCCGATTCTGCACTATTACATGGGTAATTGCTGTGTACATCTAAAACAGATGGAATCGGCCGTGCGCGAATTCCGCATCAGCTATGCACTGGATCCGACAGGTCAGGTAGGTAAATTTGCCAAGCAAGCCCTCGACTATCTGGACGTCGACGCTCAAGGGCAAGCAATGACGAGAAGGGCTCAACGGGAAGCGGCGCCAAGATTAGATCCGGCAATGGAAAAGGCTCTGGCCACCCTGGACAGGCAAGGAGAACAAGGACAGACAGGAGGCAAAAGGACTGCCGGAGGCAATCTGCCCTGGTGGATGAATGCAAAAAAAGGCGATGTACCGCCGGAATTGGCACGCTATCTGGATGGTCTGAGCAAGCAGTATGAGTCCAATCAAGGATATTACAGAAGACAACCAACTGAAATGCAGAAGAGCGCAGAAAACCTCAAGAGTCTTCTTCAGGAAAAACACAAGGACGGCAAACACCATTTGAGTCCGGTCGGAACAAATTTATATACGCGCAATTACAGCCAGACAACCAATGAGCAAAAGGCTCTTCCCGAGCCTTCCGTGCCCTCTGTCGTGCCGGGTAAAGATGGTTCTATGTTTCAATGGAAATAACAGCTCAAGTTGATGACACTACCTTTGGTGCCTGACGTCCGTCCACAGCAACAGTAATGTTCTCGACTTTTTGCGACCCGCTGATCGCCGGGTGTTCGGCGCGCACATAGTATTTATCAAGCAAAGCCAGGGACAAGAGCAGCAAGAAAGCTTGATTATCTCGTGGGGCTATTCTTCCTGGCTCAGAGCTTCTTAGTTTGGTAATGAACTTTTGACAGAAATCATGATCTAAGAAGTCGATCTTCTTTAGCTCATCGAGAGAAAGAACGCTCTCTACGTAATCAGGCGGATTCTTCGCAAGGAAAACAACCGCATCCGGGGCAAGGTAAGGCTGTTTGGAACGTGAAATGACAGCCTCAGGCAATTCCTTCTCGTAAGCCTTTTTGAGAATATTCTTCTCGCCTGTTCCATCTTTCAGTCGATAGTCGACAGGCAAACTAAAAGCCCAAGCAACAAGATTCGGATCAAGGAATGGACAGCGATTTTCGACACCATTAGCCAGCGCCATTCTGTCACCCTGTGACGAGAGCAAATAACCGCCCAAGAGGGTTTTGAACTCAAGCCATTGTTTTTTTGCAATCGGGCTTAAAGGCTCGTACTCAGACGAATGTTCGCTGATGAAGCCGGAAAGGAAATTGTCGGGGTCGGGACAATCTTTTAGAAATCGCAGTGCCATACGTGAATTGTCGAAGCGGATCGAATGTGCGAAATACTTTGATTCGCCCGGCTGCGCATAGCGTGCATAAGTTCCGGAAATCGCTCGCAGCTTGTCCTTATTGTAATGTTTGAGATAGGGGTAAAGACCAGCTATCAAACGCTCTTTCTCAGACTTGTCGGCGCCATTCATCCATCGATCGAGCAAATTCGTTTCTGTGAATATGTCGTAGCCGAGGAATGTCTCGTCAGATCCTTCACCGGTCAAAACGACTTTGATGCCATGTTCGCGAACCATCTTGGACAGCGTATACAGAGGAACCAGCGCAGTTCTAAACAGCGGCACCTCAGCATGATAGACGGCATGAGGGAAATCTCGAGCGATATCTTCATGGGTCACTCTCAGAGCCGTATGGTTCGTTCCGATGAATTTGCTCGTATCTTCCTGATATTTTGATTCGTCAAAACTATCATCTGTGAACGCAACGGAGAAAGACTTGACCGGCTGAGAATTGAGTTGCTTTGCCAGCAGTGATGTGATTGAACTATCCAGTCCGCCGCTCAGGTAAACACCCACTTCCACGTCGCTCTGAAGGCGCAGCCGCACAGATTCTCGCAGTTTTTCGCGAGTGAGCTCGATAGCCTCTTTCTCGGTGCCCGTGAACTCGGCGACATTCAAATCCAGATGGTCATAGGTTTGAATGCGAACCCCGTCGGCATTGATTATCATGCAAGCGGACGACGGAAGCTGGGCAATATTCTTAAACCCCGTCTGGTGCTCAACCGGCGCCCAATGAGCAAAGATGGAAGAAAGCTGCTCCCTGTCCCATGCAAAAGCTACTTGCGGTATACCGGCAAAGGCCTTCATTTCCGATGCAAAATAAGTAGTACCGCCCGCGGTTGCATAATAGAGGGGTCTCTTGCCATAGCGATCGCGCGCCACGACAAGCTCCTTTTTAAAAGTATCGTAAATCGCTAGACCATATCCGCCGTTGAAGCGCTTGAAAGCACCCAGCCCCCACTCGATGAAGGAAACAAGCACAACTTCAGTATCGGATTCGGTGCTGAAAGAGTGTCCCTTCGCTTTCAGCTGTTCTTTCAGATCTAGATAGTTATAGACTTCCCCGTTATAAGCAATCCAATAACGACCGCTTCTATCACAAAGCGGCTGAGAACCGGAATGCAAATCGATAATACTGAGACGTACAGAGCCTATGACAGCCGTATCGTCAAAATAATAACCGGTTTCGTCCGGACCTCGATGTTTGATGCGACTGAGCATATCAACAATGGCAGTTGGGTACACGTCGCCATTGTCATTATTCGAATAGATTCCAGCTATTCCACACATTCAGTTTAAATACCCAGCTTTTTTGCTTGCCACTGGACTTCCTCAAGCGATGGAATCGAAAGAGCCTTTTTAAGCGCCTTTTCGCGTGTCATGAGCCCATGGCGAACTTGCTCGGAGATCTCGAGGACATAGGGGTTGAAGCCATGAGTGTCATAGTGCATGGCAATGCCAAAATCATTGAGCCGGCAATTGCTCGAATTGACTCCCGTATCAAGTGTCGGCTTCCAGCCAAGCGGTGCCAACTGCTCAATTATTTCTTCCTCACTGACATTGAGAGCCAGCATCGGGTTGAGAATGGTGATTCTTTTCAATTTAGAAGCTTTCAAAAGCTCGTCAGGGACATCGAAATACTTTCTTGTGTCCGCGCCAAAAGACTCTTCAAAACGACCGATGGTAGACACACGCGTCTGCATATAAACTTCGAGGTTCAGTTCCAAGATGGCTGTGTCTTTTGGAACTTGACCGCCAATGTAACCATTGGCAATCAGTTTTGCACCATGCATAAGCGCAAGACGGATCATATAAAGGTTGATCAGCCCGATGCATGAATTGCAAACGGCACTGGCCCGTTTGATCGCCGCCTTCGTGTGCAAGTCTGTGTTGGCGACGCTTTCCCTGTACATCCCTGACATAAAGGACCATGCCGGAGTGAAGAGTTGGTAGTCGACGCCAAGAGCCTCTGTCACGGCTTTAGAATTGACGCGCGCTTGCTCCGACATAAAGCCGTTATCTACCGTCACGGCAAGACACTTGAGCCCGTAATTTTCGACCAAAGCTTTGAGCGTATAACTGGAATCCTTACCGCCGCTTTACGCCACAATACAGTCGTAGTCGCGACCGCCCTTATTGGTCTCGATAGCGGCTACCATTTCACGGTGCAGACGCTCGACATTCGCTCTCAGCTCTTCGGAGCTGGGTGTATTCTGGCAATGGTTACAGACGCCCTCTGCATTGAAATGAACCCCCGGAAAGTTCTCCGGCAGAACGCAACGAACGCAGAGCTTCTTGTCCGTACTACCCGGCATCAATCTTGCTCTGTACCATACTGGTTATGTTATTCAGCGTGTTCAGCTGATTGGACACCAGCTCGTCATCTGAAAAACGAATGCGAAACTCTTTCTCTAGATACTTGACGAGCTCGATGTATCCATAGGAGTCAATAAATCCTTCTTTGAAAAGATCCGAATCTTCCGTTACTCCGGCATCGAATTCAGCAAGACTGTTGCTGGTCAGATACTGCTTAATTTTGACCTGCGTATCGCCGGCGTTTTTCGTTGTATTGCTCATCGGAACTCGACAAACCCCTCATCTGAACTGCGACTCTGCATTTTAGCGTATGCCTCAGCCCCGTGCATTGAAAGATCAATAGGGCATTGCGTCGCTTGGCGGCACTTCTTTGCACACTAGGTCCATGTTGCTAGTGACAATGCCCTATTTCGCAGGATAAGCCGACATACACATCGTATCCATCGGCATTTCAGTTTCAAATAAATTAATTCACTTTCTTAGCGACGCCCGCATGCTCACTAGATTTTAGATAGCCGCTACGCTGCAAAAACGAATAGAGAGACTCTGCTATCTTCTCATGACCGAGTTTTGAAGGGTGAACCTCGACATACAGGCTCCGCTTTTCAGACTGTTCGATACGATCAATGTCAGGATTGCAGTCTAAATAATTTACGTTCAGCTGTTTGCAAAATCTCTCGACAATACTGCCTTCCAATTCATCGCGATACTTTCTTGTGGCGGGTAGATAGACAACCAGGAATTTGCTCTTGTCCTTATCACAAAGAGCTTTTGCCTCTCGCACTATAGCTGCAGCTACTTTGCCCAGGTAATCGATTGCACTGCTCATTGTTTTTTTCAACAGCGCATCTTCTTCCAATTCGTTATTCGTACCATCAAATGCGGCCCGGGATTGGCGCTGTGGACTTTTCTTACCAAAGCCTTTCTTGTACTCGGCAAGGTTATACGCACTCTTGCCCACCAGTGCGTAGAGAGCGCTGTAAGTGCTCAGCCAGAAAGTATTCTGGACTCTCTTGCCCTCCGCTGATTGCAACCAGTGATTCTGAAAGTGGTGGTCTTCTACGAGAGTGCCGTCAGGCATAACACCAAATACAGGACGCGCACTGAAGAAACCCTTTCGCAAGTCCGGTCCCATATAGAGCAGGGCATTGGGACGCACAGTGAAAATTACGAGGTCGGGTTTGAATTGCATGGCAAAATGCTTCATGCGCAGATATTCCTGACCGAGAGTGTAGGCTGATACGGCAAAATTCAGAACTTCGTATTTGACCGGCCCTCCGTTCTTATTCAGCTGTTTTTCCAAAAGGCTGCAATAAGTGTCTTCCACGGCTACTTGCTTACCTTCCGTGATGCTGCAACCCATTACGGCGATTCGGTATGTGTTGGCCGGTTTCGCAATTGTTCTTTCCTTATCTCGCATGCCGAGCGAATTTACTGTGTACCGTGAATAACCCTCAGTTCTATAGGTGGCGGAGCGCTTGGGAACAGGCGTCCAACCGACTTTTCTATCAACCCTGTAATTCTCTTCGTCACATACTCCACCCAGCTTGAAAATCGGCTCGAGCAAGAGTAGACCGACCACTAAAAACACGCAGAACTCCGCCAATGCCATCCATTTGCTGCGTGATTTGACCTGCGGCTGAGCAGACCTTTTTACTTCAGTTTTCTCAAGTGTTGCTTGTGTCATTTTTAGAGCACCCTAAAACTGGAAGTAGATAAAGGGACTGGGCGTAGCCGGACAAAACGCTATAGCCGCTACAAAGACACAGATATAGAGAGCGTATTGACGAGCCGGTGTAGCAGTCAGGAATGACGGCACCACGCGAATCTTTTTCAGAGGCAGCCAGGGAATTTCCACAAAGCACAATCCCCAGAGCGAATATAGAA
>CAZBOX010000026.1:0-33489 GCA_964493595.1 uncultured Candidatus Obscuribacterales bacterium
CCACATCATCGTGACCGGCTTCGGCGCAAATTGCCAGTAGAAGAACTGCAAACGATTGCCCGTTCAGTCCGCAGCACCACAGGTGATGCCACAATCGGCTTACGTTCTCAAAATGCGCAACGAAAACACCACAATCAGCCAATCTCAGACATTGTTAGATTATTCTGCATCTCATATAAGCGCTGGTAATTTGTGTTACAAATGCAACGTTCTGGTGAGTGAAAATTAGCTGATTTACGGGCTTTTCCCGCAAACACAATTGATCGATATCCAGAAAGTGGACCCTCGATACAAAGACAATATCGTCCAGCACTCTCCGCGCTGCCTGATTCAATCCAGCGCTCCGGCGGAGTGGATTGGCGCGCAAATTCAATGTCTATCCACGTCTTCACCAGTGCGGCTGCCAATTACCTCCCTAAAGCAAGGGTGCTGGCCAGCTCGTTGCGAAAACACGCACCACAAGCTCGCCTGTCTCTCCTGCTTGCTGAGCCGGCACATTCGCCGCACCTGACGAAAGCGCAGGAATTCGACGAAGTAGTATCGATCGAAAGTTTGAACATACCGGATTTTAAATCTTGGCTTTTCCAGCACGATCTCGTCGAGACATGCACAGCGGTTAAAGCATTCTATCTCTGTAAGTTGCTCGAAAGAGAGGATTGTGATGGCGTCATCTATTTTGATCCGGACATCGCCGTTTTCTCTTCATTGTCCAATCTCATTGAGTCTCTTTCAAATTGTTCGCTGATGCTTACTCCACATCTTTTGAAGCATGAGATCAGCGAAGAAGCCATTTTGGACAACGAGCTATGCACACTCAAGTTTGGTGCATACAACCTTGGCTTTCTAGGAGTAAACAACAACTCCGAAGGAAGACGCTTTGCGCGCTGGTGGAGGGAACGGCTCCACAAATATTGTTTCAATGATACGGCCAACAATCTTTTCACGGACCAACGCTGGGCTGATCTGGTGCCGTCCATGTTTGAAGAAGTGCACATATTGAAAGATTACGCCTGCAACGTAGCTACGTGGAATCTGAACCATAGAACAGTCGAGGGCGATTTTCAGAAAGGTTTCACTGTCAACGGGCGCCCTCTAATCTTCTATCACTATTCAGGCATCGATTCGGGCAATCAATTGTTGATGCTCAATAGATATGGCAAAAATATGCCCAGCCTTTCACTACTTAGAAGCTGGTACCTTGAGCAGTGCCATAAAAAAATGTCTTCTAGTTCTATCGAGTCAAAGGACAATTCTTGGTTCTATGGAAAATTCGATAACGGAGAGCCCATAACCGCCAAGCACCGCAAGGCATACAAGGACAGTCCTCTGCTGAGAGAAATGTTCTTTGACCCGTTCGTGAGTGAAGGATCAAGCTTTCTCAATTACTACATCACTAGTCAGGATCGCAATGACGAGCAAATGCATAATCAACAATCTGAAGATTGTGAACCAGCAATTACCATATTCGAAGACGGCGAACAGATAATTTCGGAGGCGATCGCAGAACCGGCGCAAGAAAGCAACGCGTTTTTCCCGATATTCGATCCTCAGTATTATTTGGAAACGAATCCCGATTTAATTGGCAGCGGTAACGACCCTTACGTACACTACGTCCTGAAAGGCGCCGCCGAACTAAGAAATCCCGGACCTCTCCTGAATGCATCTTTCTACGCTAGCATTGCGGATTGCGATGAGGCATCGCAAAATCCTCTCAATCACTTTGTCTCTCAAGGTTGGCGAAGAGAACTCGCTCCACACCCTCTCTTTGACACCGCTTTCTACCTTGAGAATAACACCGATGTAAAAGCAAGCGGCGTCAATCCGCTGGCGCACTTTATTACTGACGGCTGGCGTCAGTCGAGAGATCCACATCCATTATTTGATGTCTCTTTCTATCTCGAACAGTCTCCGGCGGCAGCCGACTCTTGCATCAACGCGCTCATCCACTTTATTCAACAAGGAGCAAAGGAAAGGCTTCAACCACACCCACTTTTTGATCCTGATTTTTATTTGACAGAAAATCATCTCGATGTAGAAAACGCACTGGAGCATTTCCTTACCACTGGAGCAAGCCAAAATCTTAATCCCCACCCGCTCTTCAATTGCAAGTTCTATCTCGAACAGCTGCCCAATAACGAAAAACAGATAGCAAGCATCAACCCGCTCTTACACTTCCTCAAAACCGCCGAGAGCGACTACAATCCGCACCCCGACTTCGATATGGCTTTTTATCGCCGAGAAAATCCCGATGTAGCGGCGCTCGGACTCAATCCTCTTCTGCATTATGTGACTTACGGAATCTTTGAAGGGCGAAGAGCGATGCCGTTTGTGGAGCAATTAGTGCCACCACACGATCAAGTTGAGATTCTTCAGAGGTCACCGGCGCAATTGAGCGCATTGAAAAGCGAGATAGACAACGGCAAGCCCTGCGTGCTTTTCATCGGGCAAGCAGTTGCCGGAGGAACAGGAACCCATATTGCCGACCTTTGCAGATTACTCGAAGGAGAAGCGAATGTACTTCTGCTCAGACCTCTGGCGGCAAAAGACTCTTCCGCAGTACAGCTATCTCGCCTCACCTGCCAGAAGAACAATGTTGAACGAACAAATGAAGTCGAATTCGACGTCAGGAGTCAATTCAGTCAATTGGCGGAATTTCTGCGAACTTTAGAATTGAAACGGCTTCACGTCCACAATTTGCAGGAAAACGAGCATTATCTCGAGCGTCTCATCGACACGCTTAATATCCCTTTCGACTTCACATTACATGATTACTACATCCTCTCTCCGCTTTTACACTTAACCGATGAAACAGGCAAGTTTGCAGGCGAACCGGACGAAGGCAACGCAACCATTCATTTAATCGACCAGCAAAAGACCACAAGCAGCATGGTGGCGTGGAGAGAAAAACACAATTGGCTGATCGAACGAGCAGAAAGGCTAATTGCCCCTTCTCTCGATGCCAAACAGAGGATGCGCCACTTTTTCCCGGAAAGCAAAATCATAGCTGCGTACCATCCCGGTGCAAGCGCGATTATGTCGCCAATCAAAGTAGAAAAGCTCGCTTCAGAACAGTTTTTGAAAGTCCTTGTAGTGGGAACGATAGGCAACCACAAGGGGGCCGCCGTGCTAGAGAAGTGCGCCTTACTTTCCAGACAAAATCAGTTGCCTATTGCATTCCATTTGCTTGGTTCCAGCGCTTATCCCCTTACTACCAGCCCGATTACGGAATTAACCGTGCACGGGGCTTACAAAACCGAAGAATTGGCGCAACGAGTAGCCGCGATTGCGCCTCATCTGGTCTGGTTTCCCGGGCAATGCGCAGAAACATTCTCATACACTTTCAGCGAAATATGCCAATTGGGTTTGCCTGTACTTGTCAGAGCCCTCGGCGCTTTGCCGGAAAGATGCGCGGACAGAGCATGGTCATTCGTCGCCCCTCTCAACACAAACTGCCAAGAATGGCTCGATATTATGGTTCGCATTCGCAACAACCATTTCCTCTCAGGATGCGCCCCCAAAGTTTACATGCCGGGCTGCGCAAAAGCCTCATACGATTTCTATAAAAAAGAATATCTGTCTGCAATAGAAAAAAGTGGCGAAGGATTATCTCCTTTGCCGGGAACCCGAGCCATGACCGCGCCAGGAAAAATCAAATGACCGAAATTACAGTGGGACAGATTGCCGAGGCAGACGACGTTTCGCGCGTGTCGACCGCGCCTCTTCTTATCACAGGAATGCATCGCTCGGGCACTTCTCTGACCGCAGGACTGCTCAATCGTGCGGGGTTGCATGTTGGAATAAGGCTCAATCCCGGTGCTCCCGGCAATCCTCGCGGATATTTTGAAAATCTCGACTTCGTAAGGCTTCACGAGCGCATTTTCAATAGCCTGGGATATTCCCGCGAAGGATGGATTTTCGACTCAATAGACAAAGTACCCGAGCATTTTAATGAGGACGCTCTTGAGACGATTGCACTGAACTCCTGCCGCGATATGTGGGGCTTCAAAGACCCTCGCGCAGCACTTTTGCTCGAATTCTGGAAAACGATTTCGCCTCAATCGAAATTTCTCTTTATCGCACGAGCCCCGTGGCAGGTTGCAGACTCGCTATTTCGACGCGGCGATAGCTTCTTCAAAACAAATCCTCGCCTGGCTATTGAGGTCTGGCACGCTTACAACAAAAATATTCTGCAATTCTTTCGAGACAACAGAAACAACTGCATGCTGCAATGCCTGGACGGCATTATAGAGAAACCTAATGAGTTCATCGCAGCCATCAATGCGAAATTCGGCATGAATTTGATCTGCCCGGACAATGTGCCCTTCGAGGAAAGCCTTCTGCAAAGACAGAGTGCAGGCGCCAGCCTTTTTGAAGAAATAGTGTTGGAGCATTATCCCGCCAGCTTACGGCTCTGGCAGGAATTCCAAGGCGAATCGACACTGGCAAATAAGACCGAAGAGAGACAAGAAGCAGACTTCTCGCCGAACAACAGACTCGAGCCCGGTGCCTTTGTTCGCTTACAAAAGCAAGAGCAAAGCGAACGCAAGATCGAATTACTTTCGCTCAAACTTGAAACAGAATCCAGGGAAAAAGAAGCCATACTTTTCGCGCGAGAGACATTGGAAAAGGAGAATTCAAAGCTCAAACTGGACTTGTCGCAGGCGCGTTTAGCGCAGGAGAACCACCGCTTCGAGATCGAGCGCTATGAAGCGAAATTGGAAACCTTGAACGAGAACTTGAATTCAGTCGGTCACCAGCTCAGTACGACACGTTCGAAACTGCAAGATGAAAAACAGAAAACGCATTTAAGTCTCTGCCAACTCGGTGATGCCAGGCTCGAATTGCTGCAGCGTCAAATATCTTCTCAGCAGAGCGAACAGAACAGAGACGATGGACTGATTCAGTCCATGCAAATGGAAATCGAGGAGTTAAAAGCCAGAGAATCTGCCTTGCGCAACAGCTGCTCCTGGAGGGTGACTGCTCCTTTGCGACGAATTCGCCGGCTTGCAAATATGATGGAAGCGAAGCGAAAAATCGGCAACGCTATTCGCAACACAGACTCGACAGCCAATCCGGCAGCCATCAATGCCATCGTCGAAGAGAGGCATAATGCAACGTGCGCAGGCGTGGAGAGTGATCCATTGCGGCCTGACAGCAAGATCGAACTGCCGGCCATAGACGTGCAGGCTGTTACTTTCAATAGCGCGCACTGGTTGAAAGCCTTCGTCAAGAGCCTGATCGAAAGCGACTATCCGCGGGAGCTCTTGTCCATACACTTCGTCGACAATCATTCAACTGATTCGACTCTGGAGATTCTAAAAGAAGAGACTTCTCGACTGGAAAGGGCCGGATATCGAGTAACCATCAGTGAAAATAGCAAGAACATTGGATTTGGAGCCGCGCACAACTCTCTCTTTCGGAGAGGCACGGCGCCTTTCTGCCTGATCACAAATGTAGATCTTGTATTTGAGAGAGATACTCTTTTGCGTTTAGGCAAAATCGCGCAAGCCGATCACTCCCGCGTAGCAGCCTGGGAGCTGCACCAGAAGCCATATGAACATCCGAAATTTTACGACCCGGTCACAGGAATCACCAACTGGAATTCGCATGCTTGCGTACTGGTCAGACGCCAAGCTTTTCAGGAAGTAAAAGGCTACGACAAGCACCTTTTCCTCTATGGAGAAGATGTGGAGCTGTCTTATCGCCTGAGAAGGGCAGGATACATCCTGCGCTATTGCCCGGACGCGGTCGTCTGGCACTACAGTTACGAAGCTGCCAATCAGGTCAAACCGCTTCAGTTCATTGGCAGCACATACGCCAATCTCTATCTGCGCTTGAAGTACGGGACAGCAAGAGACATCATTGCCATTCCCAACATGTGCATAAATCTAATCAAGGCACCGGCAGCTTTTCCAGGCTCACGAGAAGCCGTGTTGAAAAACATCTGCAAATTGCTCTGCGCCTCTCCTGCGGCAATTCTGCAAAGACGTAAGAGCAAGGCCCATTTTCCCTTCAGAGAGTGGGATTACGAGCTGACCAGGGAGGGGGCCTTCGTGGTACAGGAAAAATTGTCAGAGCAATCACCACTGGTGAGCATAATCACCCGCACCAGAGGCTCTCGTAATGCGCAATTGCGCCAGGCAATTCTTTCTGTGGCACATCAAACTTATTCAAATATCGAACAGATTATTGTGGAAGACGGGGGCAGGAATGCCGAGCAAACCGCAAAAGAGATGGCTCGATCAACTGGTCTGGCAATTCGTTATATAAGCCAGCCTGCATCCGGAAGAGCCTCCGCAGGCAACGCAGGACTCTCTGCAGCAAAGGGGAAATGGTGCCTCTTTCTGGATGATGATGATCTTCTTTTTGCAGACCATATCGAAACACTGGTTAATGCTCTGGCCAACAATTCCACGGCCAGCGCCGCTTATTCGATAGCATGGGAGGTGCTCACTCAATACAAATTCGGCGACGGCAGCCATCTTGAGACATGCCATAGCGTTTCACATCTGCACAGACAAGATTTCGACTATGGCGTCTTGAAACATCACAATTACATGCCGATTCAGTCCGTTCTTTTCGAGCGCCGACTATTCCTGGAAAACGGAGGCATGGACGAATGCCTGGATGCTCTGGAAGACTGGAGTCTCTGGCTTCGCTTTGCCTTCGAAAACAGGTTCGTCTATGTTCCCAAAGTGACTTCACTCTTCCGTACACCGGCAGAAGCGCTGCAAAATCAGCAACGCTTGCGCAAACTTCACGACAACTACACACGCGCGCGCCAATCGGCAGAAGAATCAATCAAGAGAAAGAAGACACACGCGATGCTGAAAGCAACCAAAGTCCAGCAATTCAGAAAAGAGGAAATTTCCATTCATGCTTGAACTGGCAACGCGCTTCCCGACCCTCTGGCCTTTTGCACAAACCGGCAAGCAATCCGCTCTCGACCGCCCGTACTATCTGGAAGCAGAACCATGGATGCTCGATGAAGTCAGCATTGGCCCGGACACAGGCTTGTCTTTGAGCGGCTGGATATTACCGCCGCCTGTTGTTGAGAATGTGAAATTCTTGATTAATGGAAAAGCCGTTCCTGCGCAATTTCCTCTCAATCGTCCGGGCATGCAAAACATTTTCTGGCAACGTCCAAATGCTTGCAGTTCCGGTTTTCGCATCAAATCGAGCGAATCAAAGGAAACACTCTTCAAGAACGGCTTTATCAGTATTCGCGCCGAGTACAAGGGACAACCGCGCAAATACCCATTTCAATATGATTATTACCTGCCTGTTGCCGATGATGGTCTGGCAGTGCCAAACGAAGAGCGGCGCTACAGAGTAATAGGCACCAACGCACTTGAGCCATTTTTGCGCGGGGGCTTTACTGACTTCATGAGAATCAGACAACTGGCCAAACATCTGAGCGGAAAAGATTTCAGCAAAATGCGCTCGATTCTAGACTGGGGAACCGGTTGTGGACGCGTAGCACGGCATTTTTCCACAGTAAAAAACGTTCAATTCAGCGGTGCCGACATCGATGGTGACAATATCGACTGGTGTGCCGCCAACCTCCGTTTCGGGCGCTTCGACAAATTACCGCTCTTCCCGCCGACCCCTTATAAAAACAATGAATTCGACCTTGTTTACGGGATTTCAGTATTCACGCATCTCAAGGAAGAAGCTCAAGATGCATGGCTGCAGGAACTGCTTAGAATAACCAGGCCGGGAGGCATTGTCATGGTCACATGCCACGGCAATACCACCTTGACTTACGCAGGGTTGAACAAAGAGCAACTGGACTATCTGCTCCCCCTCATTGAAGAGAAAGGGATTTATGTAACCGCTGTCAACGATCAGATAAACGATTTCATCGATGACAAAGATTACTATGTCAACGTCAATCACTCGAAAAAATACATCCGAGAACACTGGGGAAAATATTTCCAGATTCTGGACATCGTGCCTGGTTTTATCTTCACGCACGACATGATCGTCATGCGAAAAAAGCGCTAGAGCAAAGCAAGACGTCTAGAGACGGACCATCCAGAAACTGCCTCCGCCGCCTAATTGCGGAAATTTCGCAAAGACATCTTTGACTGCTTGAGTGTGTCGCGTGGACATAAAATATGCCGACCACAGAACTTTCCATGCATTATTGAATTGAAGAAAAGCGCGCAACAAGTATTGCTCGTTCCAGTTGCGCCCCTCATTTATGGCCCAGACCTTCGGATACTCATCGGGCAAGAAAATGTCATGGATGTGGACCATCACGCCCGGTTTTAGGCGTGGAATCACCTCGAAGAAAAGGTAATTCACGTCGCTTCCTGTTTTGGAAACGTGTGACGAATCTATAAAGAGCAGGTCGCCTGCTTGAAGGCGCTCAAAAAATGACAGCTCGACATCTTCGACCTTCCTCTGCACCAGACTGGTTATCCCCTCCACTCCGTCGATCAAAAACTGCCTGGGATAGGGCTCTATGCAAATGAAGTCCATACCCCCACCATTCTTCCTGTTTACATTGGCGGTGACGAGAGAAGAAAATCCGCTGCCTACTTCGATGACAGTGCGCGGTTTGAAATGGCACAGGGCAACGTGCAGAAACTCGGCATCAAGTACGGGAAACTGGTCGTTCTTGTAAAAATAAACCGTCGGGTCTGCTGGCTGATCCAACGGATAATCAATGGAGTCTGTATACGGCTTCAGCAACTTCAGAAGTTCGAGCTGTGCTCCCTCGTTCAGGTCGATGCCGCAAAGTTCTCCCCCTGGAGCCCAGATCCTCTCGGCGCGAGCCTTGAGATCTTCCGGATCGGCGATCGGAGAATAAAAATGCCCGGGCTCGAAAAGCATGTTGAACGGCTTCTCGGGGCGCGGTTCTTCCGGCGCAGACTTGCCGCAAAATTTATTCAACGCTGTTAGCAGTTTGATCATGAATACTCTATTACACCCCGATTAACTGGCAGAAATGGCACGCGGTTTCAAGGACAGGCAAGGCTTTTCGATCAGATGCCACGACAAGAAGGCGCAAAAAAAGATCACTGTTGCTGACAACACCAGATATGGTGCTATTTCAATCTGCGGACAAAGACAGGCGATTGCCTGCTGAATCGGAAAGGCGTAAATATAGACGCCATAAGAATAGTCTCTGTCCTTGATAAGCTTTCCAAGCGGGGGGATTTGCCGAGACAGCCCGAATGAAAGCGCAATGATAGCAATGGCAAACCAGTCAACAATGTACCTGAGCCAATCGCATGGCGCCGCAATAAGATGCAATAAAATGGCGGCGATAGCAAGTTTGACGCCGAAATATTTGTTCCACCCGGAACTATAGATGTTTGCACCAATCCAGAAATACGTTCCGCAAATGAATAACTGACGAATGTCGGTGCCGTAAAAAACCAGCATCGAGTCTGCCGGCCTTGCCCAAAACAAACTGGTGACAGCCCATATCAAAGCTAATAATGCGAAGAAAGACCGTTTTCTCGAAACCAATCCACAAGCTGCAAGAATCAGATACATCCCAAATTCCACCGGCAAAGTCCAGAGCGACCCGTTCACGGCGTGCGGAAAAGCATTACCGGCAAAAACGCCGGGCAGGCTGTACACGATGTACAAGCCAAGATTGCGCATATAACCCCAGGTATCTGGACTTTGAAAGTAGGCCCTCCAACCAAGGCTGGAGAAAAGCGGTCCCAGAATGAATACAGTCACCAGAATACAGACTGCCAGAGCAGGAAAAATGCGCAGCGAGCGGCGAGCCAGAAAACGCAGCAGATGAGGATCTCTATCAAAGCTCTGGGTTATCAAAAAACCACTCACGGAAAAGAAGATGTACACTCCAAGAGCACCGGGAGACAAACCCAAGATATCAGGGCTCTGTTTGCCGACGAAAGTGAAAGCGTGTCCGAAGACAACCAGACCAGCTGCAATTAGCCGCAATAGAGTGAGATTGTTCTGCGACTGCTGATTTTCTGCGCCCGGCGTGCCGGAAGGTCTCAGGCAGGAGGGTTTCTTTTCATCCAGCACAGCAACAACGCTCATCAGACCACCATATTCGCTCTCGCGAATTCCCAGAGTTCAACATCAAATGAGTTTCGCTGACGAATCTTCTCCAAGGTCGCCGGGGAAATTTCCTCGATTGCCGGTTTGCCTGAGGGATTTAAACGATGAGTCTGATTGTAGTTAAGCTTGAAGGAATGACAGAGACGCAACGCGAAGGAGCCGAAATTCTCAGTAGTGCCAAACATCTGGAAGCGATTGAGTAAATTGTCCTTAGCTTGCTCCAACAGATATCTGTGGCAGGCTTGCAGATTGGAATCGGGCCCCCTTGAATTGGCAAGGTAGCGAACCTGGATATTGTCCATAGGCTGAGAGGTCTCGTACAGAGCAAAATCGTCGAGAGTGAGATCATTCTCAACGATCTCCTTAGCCACCCTATTGCCGTTGTTCAGCTGGCGGACAAAATAATAGAGCGAGATCACCCTTTCCACCGGGTCTCTAATCAGAGTTATATTGACGCAATCGCGGTTCAAATGGCGCTGTACGTCATAGCAGAAATTCACATGTCCATGCACAACTCTGAGCCGGGCACTGGCACGTTCGATTTCCTGCTTCAGCAGAAGCTGAGCTCTGCTGTCGCTCAATTCACGCAATTTGAGATGGCTGATATCTATTATTTCGTCGGCAGCGAAATTGTCGCGAAAAATCTGGGTGAGACTACCTCCAGCCGTTTTCGGAATATGCGTAAAAACAATCACAGCCGGAGCGATACTGTGTCGAGAACTTTTGAGAGAGTTAGCAACCCTCGACAAAACCGAGCCGAAAAACAATCAAACCTCAGAGCACGTTTTCAGCGAATGAACCATTTCGAATCTACTAATAACGCAGCCGCAGCAGCATTTATTGTGCCATTGTGTTTCCCGGGTGATAGTATCATGAACGCATCAATATCCCTTTGCCCACGATTAATTTGAGAGTTATTTCAAGCACAGCAGTGGATAGATATGAAAGCCTCGATGAAGAATACGTAGAACTTGATCGAGGGCAAATCAGGCGCACAAGAAATATCAAATTGATACCGACGGTCTCGAATCGGCGCGGAGGTAAGCGTTCATACGCCGAATGGGCTCATGTGATCGGAATTTTTCAGACTCTCCTTTTTCTCAACTGCCGAAAACACTCAGGCAATACAGTTGTCGACCTCGGCAGCGGCACAGGCATACTGGCAATTGCAGCCGAACCACTCGTGAGCGATGGGGGGCGATACATAGGACTCGATGTCAACCCTTCCGATATAGATTTTTGCCTGCAACATTACCCGTCTCCCCCTTTCGAATTTCATCACCTGTGCGCCCATAATGCTGCCTATGCCAGCGAGCAAGAAGGTCAGCAACAGTGGCCGGTGGAAAAAGAATCAGCGGACATCATCACCGCCCTTTCCGTCTGGTCGCACCTGAGCGAGAAAGACGCAATATTCAACCTGCAGGAAACTGCAAGAGTGTTGAGAAAGGGAGGCAAAGCAATTATCACGGCGTTCATTCTAGATGACAGCTATAAGCCGGAGAATTGCACCTCAAACGCAATCGGTGCTTACCACTCCACACAGAAAAATCTCTGGCTATTTGAAAAACCTGCATATGACTCGCTTGACTGGTTTACAACCGAGTGGGCGCAGGTGCCGGAAAAGGCAATTGCTTTCAACCTGAGAGGTCTTCAGCGAATGCTTACCGAGACCAATCTGAGACTGACAAGTTTCCATTCAGGATGCTGGAAGGAGAAACCTGGCGTTTTCTTCCAAGACATACTGATTCTAGAAAAGGACTGACATGGACCGTTCAAAAGATTAGCCGCTCACAGAAGCAACACTCGGTGCCGGATGAGGATATAAATCGGCATACAGTGACTGCTCTTCATGCGTTCCATACACATATCGCCAATTAAAAATAGGCTCCACTGAAAGTTCGCTACGACCGTCGTCAAAATGCAAACGATGGGGATCGATGATCAGTCTGTCTTTCCAGGTGTTCATCAGATTGTAATAGGCGATCGTGGCTCCGCGCTGCAGACCAGTTCGATCTTTGGTAATTCGCTGGAGAGCATGCTCAAGGCTGCGCATTTGATAATGACGTAATTTACCCATTTCAGGATATTTCACGCCGTCGGGATCATTGTGATTAAACCACCGAATATTCGTGCAGCTCGCCCGCCAGGCTCTCATCCGAGGAGAGCAGTCCGGAAAGTCGCAATATCTGCGCACGCGCTTGGTGGCTGATTGCACGGACAGATCGTCCTCGCTGGTGAACCAGTAGAGCAGGTTATGAAATTGCACCCAGTCAAACTGAGAATTGAATACTTCAGTAACAAAATCATAGTAACTGCATTCTCTTGTAGGCCCTTCGAGAAATTCATCTTGGTCCGGCCACGAAATCCAATCGTACTTGTCGACATACCGCTCCAAAAGATTTTCCGACATTGCTCCATACAAGCTGTAGAAATCAAATTCTCTAGGTAGAAACTTAGTCTCAACAAGCTCATCTGAATAACGCCTGAGCACTGCTGCCGTATCGTCTGTAGAACCGTGATCCCAGGCAATCACTTGATGATTATTGGCGAGCAAATGTTCAATCGCCTCGGGCAATATATCGGCATCGTTGTAGCAGAGCAGAACGCCAAGCGCTCGCGGCTTGAGTTTATGCAGATTGGGCAAAAAAACGGTTTCATGCACATTTTCGCAAGCAGCTCTTTCATCTGCAGATGCTTCTGAAATTTCACCTTCACTCCTCTTCTTGTGCATTACGTGAAGTGAATTGAGAAGGTTGCGCAAACGCACCAGAATCGACTTAATCATCAAGATAGCCACAAATCTCGCAAAGTCAAAACGCTTAGATTATCTCACTGCGCGTGACGCTTTGTCCGGAAAAACCGGCAAAATGTGCACAAACTTTCGATGCAGCGGCAGCCAATCTGATGATTTTCTAACCATTCTCGCACGAATAGAAGGACATCAAAATTGTCGCCCTCCGCCAAACACGTTGTAGTCAAAAGTAAATTGCACATCAATCGAATCCGGCGAATAAGGCGGAAGATGCTTGAAAGGAGCGGAGTTTCTGATCGACTGCAAAGCAGCTTGATCCATTAAGCTGTCCCCTGACGAGCGCTGCAATTTCAAACTAAGCAATTCGCCGTTAGCTGCGATCGTAAACACTGCGATCGTGCTCTTCGAATTAGGCTGTCTCGGCGGAGTCCATGCGGTGCGAATGCGGCGCTGCAACTGCATCATGTACTCTCTAAAATCAGGTTCCGGATTCTCACGGGTGGCGACTACGGGATCGCCCTTTCCGGTTGTAGTGGGATCAGGGTTGGCCCGCCCACCGTTTAAATCACCCAATGGAGTCGTGATTTTGGGAACGACCACAAGCCGATCTCCAGGCGCCGGTCCGGTCTTTGCGGCGATTGGTCTGGGTGCGTCTCCGGTCGAATGCCCACGCCCATTTCCTGTCCGATTGGAAGATGTATCCGCAAGCGTTGGTTTACTGCTCTTGCTGTCGCCACTAAAGCTACTGGTGTCCACGGCTGGAGCAGAAGGACCGCCGCTTTCTTTTGAAGCACTGGAAGTCTTTCCGTTCATCCAACCCTGAGCGGACCGGTTGACTCTTACGAAGCCGACGGGAGCAGTCGCAAGCGACGGTATTTGCGCGCTGGCGATGGCAGTCTTATTGAGGCCGATCGGAATCAGCGGCGCCGCAACAGGCGCATTGACAGGAAGTGGAATTGAATTGGGACGCATAGAAGCAACTGCCACACTTGCGATTGGCACTGGAGCAAGCGGTCTTGGCGCCATGGAAGTCGGTCGTGCGGCAACAAGCGCAGAGGGAGCAGGTTGCGGAACGACAGCAAGCAGTGGGCGCACCGCTGGCAGTGGCGCCGTCACAGGTGCCGGTGTCTTGGGAGCTTCATGGGTTTTCATCGGCTGCGGTTTTGGTGCATCCTGCGACTGCGTCTTCAATTCAGACTTGACCTGTGGACTTGATGCTTCTGTCTTTTGCTGTTTCGACTGCGATGCAGCAGGGCGGGAAGGGGTCTTTTGCCCTTGCTGGGGACGAACGGGCATCTGTGGTTTATGAATACCCTCTGCTCTGCGGTTGTGCAAATCGAGTCGATTCATGATTAACGGCTTTACTTGCGGCTTTTCAGGCTGAGATACAAACTCGATCTCCGTCACTTGAGTCCGAGGCGGCGATGGAATCAGCAAGAAAACCGACAATAACAAGAGTGCGCCCATCAGGGCAAAGTGAGCCAGGTAGGAGCCGCTTGTCGCTTCCGAAAGCTCCAGGAAATGACCCTTATAGATTTCGCGATTCTTGAGATTCAAAGCACTGTCATATGCATCACGCACTGAAAAAGCGATAAAAGCCAGACACAGCACAAAAAGAAGCGTAGCGCCAGGATGTCCGAGCTTAAAAGCTCCCAGCTGCTTCACTAGAGAAATATTCGCTATAAAGTGATGAGCATCGGCAAATTGCAAAATGCCGTTGCTTATTGAGTCCGCGCAGATAATTCCCGCCAAAACGACAAAGTTGATGGCGCCAACCTCGAGAAATAGCCATCCTTTAAGCTGGTCGCCATTGTAGAACTGACCCAAACCGGGCACGAGAGACAGCACACCAGCGACCGAAGGTTCCAACTGCCCTTTTCTCGCGCTGGAGAAGTCGAATGTTTTCATAATTCCGTTTCCTATTGTTTTGGCGTCAGCAACGCCCCGAAACGTTGACCGCAGCCCCCGCTCGGCGGCGAGCGAAAGCGCGCCGATGCTGCAGCACCCAATAACAAACTACTGAAAAGCAAGCCGCGGCGTAACATGGATGCCGCTGAAAGAATTCCAGGGAAAAGCCTGAAAAACGGTCCGGGTTTTAGCGGAAACGCCTATTCATCAACTAAAACTCACAATTAAACAGAGCTTTTGTTGAATAATGTTGTTCAGGACTAATAAGGAGCAAGACAGTGGATCTTATTTTCGAACCACTTACGCAGATGGGTTGCATGACCTACCTCATTGGGTCGGAATCCGAGAAACAAGCCTGGATTATCGATCCGTCGCTAAAGGAAGTTGAACGTTACGAGGCCCTGCTCAAGCAACGAGGCTTGAAGCTTAACGCTGTCATTGACACGCATGCTCACGCCGACCACCTTTCCGGCGGGCCAAAGCTGATGGATTTGACGGGCTGCCACTATGTGATGCATTCAAGCGCCAAACCAAAAGATGTTTCTGACCGAGTCGAAGATGGTTCGGAACTGACAATGGGCGGCGTCAAGCTGAAATTTCTCCATACTCCCGGTCATACCGGCGATTCTCTCTGCATTCTTGTCGATGACAAGCTGATTACAGGTGACACCTTATTTCTCGATGATGGCGGCGCCGGCAGAACCGATCTTCCTGGCGGCGATCCGGCAGAGCATTTCGAGAGTCTGAAAAAGCTGGCCAAATTGCCCGACAATCTTATTGTTTTTCCTGGTCACGAATATCGCGGAAGACGCCCGTCTACGCTAGGCGAGCAAAAGCAGCGCAATCCCTTTTTTAAACCGAAAACAAAAGAAGAGTATGTCCAATTTCTGCAAGAATTGAACTTGGGTCCAGCGGAATGGATGAAACTGGTACTGAAAGCCAATTTCGATTGCACTCGCGATCCCAATTCAGTGGATATTCCTCAGGGAGTTTCCGCCTGCGAAGTAATGGGCACACTAAGCGACTGCGCATCCAGACAGGATATTCATTACATTGACGCGCAAGACATGAAAGCAAAAATGGATTCGGGATGGAAACCATTTTTGCTGGACGTCAGAGAAACACCGGAACTGTACGCAGAATTAGGACATCTTCCTGGTATCACGCACATTTCGGTCAAAGAAATTGCCCATCGCCTCGATGAAATATCTGCACACAAGAACGATGACATCGTTTCGATTTGCAAGATGGGAGGACGAGCCAAGACTGCGGCCCAACTTATGTCTGAGGCGGGTTTTGGAAAAGTTTTCGTTCTTACCGGCGGAATGACTGCATGGAATCAAGCAGGATTGCCGGTAGTTCGTGACACCGTAAAAGCCTAAGTCTTTGGCCAAATCACTTTGCAGAGGAGCGCCTTACAAGCGCTCCTTTTTCTTTAATGTTAAATCATCAGCAAATTGAAAAAGATTTTTCTGTACGACCAGGAACTTTCCGACTACCCAATTCAGTCTTCGACGGGAGTGCGTTAATCAGAAACCCGCCCCGAGCAGGGTAAGTTCCATTGACAAAGAAACCCGAAGTAGACATAACTAACTGCGACCAAGAGCAGATTCACATTCCAGGATCAGTCCAGGACTTTGGGTCAATAGTCGCCTATCGCAAAGACGGGCGCATAACTCGCGCCAGTGAAAATGTTCGCGGACTTCTCGGAAGCGAAGCGAGAGAGCTGATCGGGAAAGACATCTCGACTGTTTTCAACAGCGAAGACTTGAAAATGATCGACAAGTCCTGCTCAGAACTTTTACGTCCCAGTATCGTTCTTACACTTAAATCCGGCGAAAAATTGAATGCGCTCTGGCATTCCGGCGTTGATGAGCAGTATCTTGATCTACTCGCTCAAACACCCGACCAAGCAGTCTATACATCAACAATGTCTAGTCTTGGCGTGAAACTTTCCGCGACCGGCTCTGAACAGCAACTGGCCCAACTTATTGCTGATGTAGTACGAGAAGTTTCCGAATTCGATCGTGTCAAAGTTTACAAATTCGACCGCGACTGGAATGGCGCGGTCATAGCTGAATCACGCAAAAACAATATCGCTTCATACAGAGGTTTGCACTTTCCTCACACCGATATTCCAAAACAAGCGCGCGAATTGTATATCAGAAATCGCTATCGAGTAATAGCCGACGTTGATGGTGCTCAATCCCGCATCGTGGAAGAGCCGGGGCTGGCACCGCTCGATTTGAGCTTTTCATTCCTGCGCAGCGTTTCACCAATTCACTTGCAGTATTTACGCAACATGAACGTACGTGCCTCAATGTCTATATCCCTTTTCGAGAAAGGAAAATTCTGGGGACTGATCGCTTGCCATCATGAATCTGCTCGCCGCTTCACTCTGCAAGAATTTAGCTTTTATCAAACCCTTTCGCAATTATGTTCCAATCGACTGACCGACTTGCACAAGCTGGCCGAAAGCGAAATCAAATTGCGCTATCTCTCAAAGATTCAGGATATCGCCGCTAATCTTCTCGATTCACATGATCTGAAATCACTGATGCAGTGCCATCCAACGCTCGATGAACTGATTCAGAGTACGGGAAATGTTCTTGTCGCCGGCGGCAATATTCTGAGAAAAAATGCGACACCCGATAACCCTACGCTGCATTCGATAATCGAATGGCTCGAATGTGGCCCCAACGACGAGGTCTTCGCCTGCGACGATTTGCCCGCTCGATATGGCCACGACATTGGCGCTTATGCATGTGGATTGTTAGCAGCGAAAATTCCAAATCACAACAAGGCTTGGCTTATGTGGCTCAGACCAGAGATGTCTAAGTCGGTTGATTGGGCGGGCGACCCATTTAAGCCCTCCAGTCAAAGCCCTTACGGAGAAAGACTCTACCCGCGCACATCCTTCGAGCTGTGGAAGGAGACAGTAAAAGGCATCTCGATACCCTGGCAGCCGTGGGAAATTGAAGCGGCCGGCTTTTTGTCTAAAATTCTCAGCAAATCAATGGACAATAACGTGGCTTATTGATCCGGATATCAGAGACTTGGCGAAGGAATGAGGAAAGACAAGGACTCCAGGGATACCCCCTAAATTGCTCCGGAAAACACTAAAAATTGTCACAAACGTGCCCACAAAGCCAAGCCAGTGCTCAAAATTGTTAACTTGACATCCCCTGGTACCTAAAGTACAAATAGTAGGCTGGGACAGAGACATATTTACTAGTGGCTACACCTGATATTCCAAATTTCGGAGACGGACTTGGCGAAGGCTTGAAGGCTGGACAATTTTCCGGCCGCGAGGTTTTCCAGACCGTCAATCAGAGTCTTTCCCAACCGCTCGATGTGCGAGCGGCCCATCAATTCTTCGCACCCAGCGGTAACGCAGGATTGCCCGACCTGCAGACATTTGGCGGCGATTCTCTCAGTTTTTCCAACCAAGCAATCAACTTCAATGCCGGCAGCGAACTGGCATTTAATGGCGCGCAAAGCCTGTCTTTCGATGCGGCCCCTATGGCGCAACTGAATATCGTGCCCACCGGTGCGGAGGCAGCCGCTCTGGCCCCCGGCGCCGACGCAGCCATTGCAGCCCTGACTCCCGGTGCCGAACCCATCTCGCCGATCATCCAGCTGATTATGCGAATGCCCGGGCACATAGGCTTGCTCAACTCGTTCTTCGAAGCACTTGGCGCGCTGTTCATGCCTCTGCAAGACTTTATAGGCGCCTTCAATTTCGCCGACTGGCTTAACCATGCCAATGCTGGCTTAGCATCTTCGCTGGGCAAAATTGGCGAACATATGCCGATGAGTCTGTCGATGCTGCCTTCTAATGCTCCGATTTTCGCGACTCTAGGTCAGCACTTTGGGACCATGGGATTAAACACCATGGGGACGAATATGGCCGGTCAGATGACTGGACAATTTACCGGTTTCGACACACTTGCATCCTCCAGCAACAATGCAATGTCGCAATTCCCTGATTTCGGGGATATCTCACAAACAGACTTGAACGTTGGTGGACATGCCGACTTCGGACAGCCAAGCTATCAAACCATGGATCCCAGAATTGGCAATCCGCACGAGATGATTGGCGGAGGCGATAGCTTTGTCCAAGGACAGCAAATAGCATTCGACAACAGCGGTGGCGCCTTCAGACCGCAATTGGGCAGCATGCAGGGCGGTGCAAATATCCCACAAGCTCAGATGCCTCAGCAACCGGCAATGCAAACCCAGCCTGCAGCCGGTCAGCAGATGGAATTACCTCGCACAGAATCCAGCGTCCAACCACAAGCGGTCGATCAACAATCACTGATGCAGCAACAAGGTGATCCCGGAGCCGGGCAACAAGTTGCGCAGGGTCCAGCAGAAGCCACTCCCTACACTGTAAAACCAGGCGACAACCTCTGGGACATCGCGAAAGCCCATCTAGGTGATGGCACCAAGTGGGGTGACATCTATAAAATGAACCAGGATGTGGTTGGTTCGAACCCAAATCTTATTCATCCTGGTGATCAGCTCAATCTTGGCGACAGCAGCCAGATGACAGCCAGTGCAGATTACACGGTCAAACCTGGCGACAATCTCTGGGACATTTCCAAAGAGCATCTGGGTGGCGGAAAAAATTGGCATCATTTATATGATCGCAATACCAGCGTCATCGGTGACAATCCCAATATGATTCATCCGGGACAAAAGCTCAGTATGCCAGGCGGTGAAAGCCATGCATCACTCGCTGATGCATCCGGCGCCCACACTGCGCATCCGTCAGCACATCATGCAGCTGGCAACCACACGACTGCTCACCATAGCCCGTCGCACCACGGTCCGCATCACAGCCCTGCGCATCATTCTCAAACCGCACACCACAAGGGTCCTGAGCACAGCAGCGACAAGATGGCGCATGCAAAACCGGCTGCCGGGCAAACACCCGAAGCAGTTGAAGCATCTTCGCACCAAGTTCCTCAGCAGATAGCTCAAACCCCTCAGGGAGGCGCCGAGCAAGGTCTCAAAGCCAGCCAATCCATGGGCTCCCTGAAAGATTTGAAATTGACGGAATAGTACAGAGATTAGAACTTATCTTTGAGCAAACCTGTACCCAGTCCAAGCGCCGCACCAACTGCGGTGGCAGCAGCAATTTTCTTGCCTTTGCCGTGTCCGCGGCTGGCGGCCAACCCTAATCCTGCACCAAGCAGTGTGCCGGTTGCAGTGTCTTTAACAACGGGATGGCTATCCAAAGTCTTGCTGCTTCTGACCAGACCAACACCAACTCCGGTGCCGGCACCGATGGCTGCGCCGCGCATGGTACCTTTTCCGGAAATCAATCCAGTAACCGCGCCCACACCAGCGCCGACTCCTGCACCAACAGTCGCACTCTTTACTTTAGGATGACGCTGGAAATAACCCTTCAGTCCGGTAGTCTGTTGATACTTGCTCTTCGAAGTACTGCCTTGTAGCGTCGTATCGGCTAGCGCAGGAGTCACAGGAACGACTGCAAAAACTATGCCGGCCAATGCCACCACAGAAAGTGCCTTCTTATGCGACACCAATTTCTTCATGACAACCTCCCTCAATCTCCTAACGCCAAAAACACAATAGACCCTTAGACATACAGGCATTAACCTATGTTCCCGACCATACGTCAAGCATCGATGGCAGATATTGTGCCACCACCATCAGTGGCGGTCAAACTTCAGTCGAGTTATCAATTATCCGTCACTGCAAAAGTAAAAGCAGAGAAAGCAGACGAGATCACAATATATAGGTACTCCAAAAACTCAAGAATCTTGGGTTGAATTTCGATTTCGGGAACCCGGACGCCAAGTGCCGGTCTGTGTAGTGAGACAGAAGAATAGAGAGGTTTACATGATGAAACTTGCATCGATATTTCTCGCTGCTGTCATGATTTTTGCACTGGCCGGTCAAGCTGCTGAAGCCAGAGATCATGATGGTTGGCGACACCACAGGGATTATAGAGGCTGGCACAATAACAATAACTGGAACCGCTGGAACAGGGGTAACCACTACGGTTGGTATAACCACCGCAGGTATCACGCCTGGAACAATCGTTGGGATACGAACCATAATGGTCGTTTCGACCGACACGACCGCAAGCGAATGTCGCGCTACATGAATTCCCGCTGGTATTAATCAACACCAAAAGGAGCATGCGCGCTCAAGCGAGCAACACGCGTGATATGCACTGTTAAACGACTGCTTGCTTCGGTGCTTTACCTAGAATTGCTTTCGCCTTGTTGTAGTATTGCTCAGCCTCTTCGGTACGATTGAGCTTACGCAACAGACGAGCATAGTCTCGGTAGCAATCCGCCATATCCACATGATCTTCGCCAAGAACTTGCTGTTTGAGTTTTACCGAGCGATCCAGAACCGGCAAACACTGTTCGAACTTGTTTTGCTGGAAATATATCTGGGCCAAGGTATTGAGCGCATCAGCAAGTTTTTGCGTATCGTCGGGTTGAGTCATCTCTAAAAGCCCGATGATGCGGCGAACATAACTCTCAGCGCCGTCAAAGCGATTTTGTACACACAAAACCCTGACGACATTCGCAAGATCTGAAATCAGCTCCGGATCGCTTTCGCCAAGCTCCTGCTCTCGGACAGCCAGGATTTTTTCGTAAAGACCAAGAGCTTCTGCGTAGTTGCCTTGATCGTAATAACTCTCGGCAAGACGAGCATAGGCACCGCTCAAAGCGCCCTTAACATCATCCTCGGTCTTCACAGCAGTGGCTTGAGCCGCCGGCGCAGCAGCAATTGCGGACGCTGGAGCGGCAGTCTGTGCTGCTTGTCCGGGCGGTGCAACTCGAGGCGGGGCAGGCATTTGTCCGCCGCCATTCGAGCCCGGAGAATGAGCAGCAGGGGCAGAAGCCACTCCCGGAGCAGGCTGAGCAGGGGGACGTACAGGAGCAGGAACACTGGGGGGCGCCGGTGGTTTAGCTACACCAGGCGCGGCGACCGGAGCAGGAATACCTGGACGTGCAGCTGCTTGTGCAGGTTGAGCACCCGCCGGTGCAGCCGGTCGTGCCACCGCTGCCGGTGCAGCACTCGCCGCGGCAGGAACTGCGGTCTGCTGGGGATGAGCACCGGATGTAGGTGGATGAGCTCTGGTCAGAGCAGAGAGAGCTGCTGCAACATTTGGCGTCGCTGGAGCGGCCGGAGCAACTGGAGCTGGAGACGACGCTGCATTAGCTGGAGGAGCTGGCGCTGGCGCCGGCGCTGGAGCTGGGGCCGCAGCAGCCGGAACTGCTGGCGAACCCGCCGGTGCCGCCACTGGAACTTCTGGTTTCTTAGCAGGCGCTTCATCCGACAACAAACTCTGGAACGAGCCAAACTTCTTGACCGGAGCTGCTGCGGGAGCGGGTGTGGGTGCTGGAGCAGATGCTGCAGCCTTTTCCGCTGCTGCTTTCTCTGCCGCTGCTTTTTCTGCTGCAGCCTTCTCTGCCGCCGCCTTCTCGGCTGCCGCTTTCTCAGCTGCGGCTTTCTCAGCTGCAGCTTTCTCGGCTGCAGCTTTCTCGGCTGCCGCTTTCTCAGCTGCGGCTTTCTCAGCTGCGGCTTTCTCAGCTGCGGCTTTCTCGGCTGCGGCTTTCTCAGCTGCGGCTTTCTCCTCTGCAGCCTTCTCGGCAGCACGTTTATCAGCCGCTGCTTTTTCGGCAGCACGAATCTCTTCGGCTAAAGCTTCTGCCGCAGCTCTTTCGGCAGCTGCTTTCTCATTCTTCGCCTTCTCTTCCGCCTCTTTATCAGCCGCTTCCTTCTCGAGTCTGGCTTTTTCAGCCTCCGCTTTCTCTTTATCGGCAGCAGCCGCTACCTTCTTGGCAGGAGGTTCATCGCCGCCCAACAAATTGGCAAACTTCCCGCCCAGCTTAGGCGCAGCAGGCTCGGCCTTGGCTTCTTGCTTTTCTTCTGCCTTCACAGGCTCCAGATCTTCATGAGATAGAAGCCCTGAAAGAGTCTGCTTGGGAGCTTCTTGCTCAACCTCATCTTTATTTTCGAGGTCGGCAATTACATCTGCAGGGAAATCCCAGCTTTCTTCTTCCCCGGCAGCAGCTGACTCTTCTTGCACATCAATCTTCTGATAAGTTCCTGATGCAATCTGAATCTCATCAGGCGTTGCAGGTGTACGTTCTTCCTGCTCCAAATCCGACACTACAACTGGTTCTGTCTCACCAGTAGCTGAAGACGCTTCATTTTTAGCCTTATCAACAAATTTGGTCAGTTCATCATCGCTCGTTACGCCAAAATCTTTGCGAGCCTCTTCCATAGCGCGAGTTTCTGGATCAACATCATCTTTCGGAAGTTCAGAAATATCCCAGCCAAGCTCCTGCAGCGCTCCATCAAAAGAGATCTTGCTGGAACTGTGCATGGTGTAGTCCAGACCAACCACTGCGTCATCCTGAGAAATAGCCCCCTTCTGCAATAAGAAATGTGCTCTCAAAGCAGCTTTCAGAGTGCTCTTCTCGAGGTGTCCAGTCATGAGCAAAATCTGACCGACAATCTTTGGATCTTCCATGGCCTGAGCTACGGCCTCGTGAATTTCAGTCTCGGTCAAAACCCTGGCAAGAACCAGCATGTGGTCGAAACTGATCGTTTCGGTCGTCGTCGTTTCTTCGATCTGCAGCGATTCAACGGCTTCGTCGTATGTAATGCCCTGGCTCTGAATCTTGGATAACGTGTCGATTGCCTTATCCACGTCGAGATGATTGCCATCGACCATCTTTTGCAAGCCAAGCGCGGCTTCAAGAATTTGCTCGGTGATAAACCCTTGTCCAACCAAAATTTGGCCAATCAGCTGGTCTGTTGCTAAGCCAGTTTCCAACGCGTTCATGACGTCTGTTTCTGTCAAAAGTCCAGCACGCACAAACATCTCGCCAATGCGCACGCCATTTTTGCGCGGAGCTTTCAGGGCTGCCTGCGCCTGAGCAACACGGTTAGGATCTGGTAATTCATCCCCTTCAATACCGGCAGCGCTGCGCAAAGCATCTACTGCTTCCTCTCGCGAAAGCATCTCATCCCGGACACGCACCTGCAAATCCAGTGCCATGCTGAGTATTGCGTCCGCCAGGGTATTGTTGAGAACGAGAATACGACCAAGCGGCAAACCAGTGGCCAGGCTTCGCTGCATAGCTTTTGAAAATTGATCGGCATTAATCAAGCCGGCTTCCAGAAGAACTTCGCCAAGCTTATTAGTGGGTCCGGCCGAGGACTTGGTTTGACCCGAAGAGATAACGTCTGCAATCGATTGACCGGTCTTGCAGGCTTGTTTTAAAACTTTCAGCGCTTCATTGAGGTCGATAGACCGGTCACGCACCAGTGACTGTGCGTCGACTGCAGCCTGAAGCTGTGCAGCGTTGATTGCGCCGCTCATAATAAGCATCTGACCCAACTGCAAGTGTTTGGCGCCTGACAGCTTGATCGCTTCATCAAGCTTTGCCTGACTGATAACTCCAGCCTTTACCAGCAAATCGCCAATTAAGAAGTCAGTCGGATAACGATGAAGGGTTTGTTTGGATTTGAAAAAGTCCACGGTCAGGATCTTTCCTTTAAGAGATACCGGTCAGTCTGCGCCGATTGTCGATCTAATTTTCATCGCGTTCCGGGTTGGTGGGCGCGTGAACAGACACTCGAGGTACGAGCAGCTTCATTTCTATTATTACCCCTTACGGGTGATCCTTATTCTTTAAGGACAAACAAATTTGGTTATTAGCATCTTTTGTTAAGTGCTAATTTCGCGGTGCTGAGCTATTCAGGCGGGGAGGCCAAACCCTGGGAGGAATCCGAATCTCCGAAGAGGTAGTTCTGGTAAGCAAAAACGGTCTGCCTTCCAGGTCGAACACCTTGACCGAACTATCCGTAATCAGCTTTCCATCAGGGGCCAGGGTGTATTTGTTCAGTTCTTCATCCTGATAAACCTTTGCAATTCGGCGATTCGCCTTACTCACCATAGTGTGAGTGGCCCTAACCTCAACAACGACGGACCTCGGGCCAGTAATCACCAGGTCGTAACTATGAACCTGATGGTAGTCCATTGAAAGACCGCGATCGACCTGCCCTATGGCTTTTTGGGGATTGAACGTTTGCCAGACCTGTCCACTGGCATCCCTGTACGTACCAAAAACGTCTTTGACACGAGCCACTTGATTGCCGACTGGACGCAATTTCTTGCCGCCAGGAAGCTCGATTCTCGATACTTCCTTAGCATCGGACCTTTGCCAAACTCCAGCCATCCAGTCAGGCACTCTAAAGCGCTTCACCCCTGGCAGGATGAAGCGAGACGAAGGCTGGCTCGAGGAGGAGGCACGACTGTGCGACAAGTTAGAAGATGAATGCAGGCGCCAGGTGGATGCATCCATCCTAAAAACCTTCCCTGGGCGCTGCCAGGACGGGACCGGGGGCATTGTCTCGCTGTGCGAGATGCCGGCCTGTAGTTTCAAGGTCGACGCAGGTGCGGACTGGCTCTTTTCTATTGGAGCTCTGCCGGCTGTCGGCGTGTCCAGCGATGGCTCGGCCACATCTTCATCAGCTTCTCTAGGAGCTCCAAATGGCGCCGAGGGCAACGGACGGGGTGCATAAGGAGATTCTTTTTTCGGCCAGGACACAGGCTGAGAAAGTGCAATGTCAGGCGATGCGCTTAAGATGATGAGCGCGCAGCCGCAGCCCACCACGACAGGCGGGGCCATTAACCGATTTATTGAAAAACCCATACAACGCACCAGTCTAGCGCTTCGGCGGTCAAGTTTATTGACCAATTCTGCCTCCCGGCTGAAAGTCTTGAGGCGTGTCCGCGCCATTCATCTGCATCATACGACGCCGTCCACCGCCCCGATGACGGTGGCGACGATGTCGCCTGCGACCACCCCCTGACATGCCGGCGGATGAACCGTTACGACTATTCAATGCGTTTTGCCAGCTGCCTGACTGCACTGAGCCTTGAGAGCCATTCATTCCTCTCATGTGACGGCGGCGATGCCTGCGGTGTCCCTTGCGACGTCCCCGACCGCGCCCATTATTGACCCCGACGGAATTAGCATCAGCACCGCTTGCCGCGGACTGTGGCAAATTTTGCGCCGCGGCGGCAAGATCCATGCCGAGGGGCATTGCTTCGACCAGAATTAGAATCGCTGATGAAACAGCGCAGAGAACAGCAAACTTTCGAGCCTTCATACTAGGTCCTCAGAGTGGAGAGGGCTACCAAAATTTATATCCAATATTCCTAGACGTTAACCGTCTCAAAAAAGTTCAATCAGGTCGCGACTAAAGCTGTCGCTAGCTGAGCTAAAATCGCAAAAGGCTCCAGCCATTCAAATGCCGCGAAATGAAGAGCTAAAGAATCTATGAAATTCAACTTGAGACCAAATATTTTTGCCAGCGGTCTCATTTTGATTTCTGTGCCGCTTCTGTTTGAGCTTGCATTTGCCGGCACACTCTGGGTGCTCCAAAAAGACTACGAGAATAAGCTTCAAACTCAAATTCATACGAACGAAATCATCTCGCACACCAATGAAATGTGGCTGGCTGTCATGGATCTCACCGTCGGCTTTTTTGCCACGAAGATATTTCCGAACAAACAGCTGAGCACGCGCTTTCATGTCAGCAAAATCGATGTGGAATACAGAACCCTGGCGAAACTGCTGGAAAGCGACGACCCAAGCCACTTGCCAAAGCTAAGCCGAATGAGAACGCGCGCCAACGCCTTGATCAAATTGAGCAGCAGTTTTGAGGATCCGAATCTTTCAGATGGTGGAATAGCAGGTCTGCGAGGCAATCTCGAACAATTTCGTCATCTTCAATTATTGTTCAAGTATCTGGGCGATGACATGGTGGCATTCAGAACACCCTGGGAGCAACGCGCTGAGCACGAGAAACAAGCACTTTTGGAAGCACGCAATCTAATTACCATTGTCACCATTTCCGGGGTCTTGATCAGCATACTCATCGCCGTGCTCCTTTTCAATTACTTCTATAAAGGCATTCACAGCGGCATCAATCATCTTATCGAAAACACTCTACGTTTTGCCCGCAAAGAGCCTCTCTTACCTCCCATAAAGAGGGACGATGAACTCGCCCAGCTAGACCGCATCTTCCATGAGATGGCCGAATACGTCGAAGGCGCAGAGATTGAGAAAGAAAAGCTTCAACAACTGAAGCAAGACTTCTTTCACATGATCACCCATGACATGCGGACGCCGCTATCGTCATTAGTCCTGGCCATCGACTCTCTGGCATCGGGAATTGTATGCGACATGCCTGATGAAGCCATGCCTACGCTCAACAGTGCAGAACGCAGCATCAATATGTTGATGAACCTGATTACAGATTTGCTAGATCTTGAAACAGCCGAAAGCCAGGGCATAAAGCTGCAGATGGAAGAATTTGAAGTAGGCTCAATGCTGGATGAAGTTGCCGATGTTGTTGAGGCCATGGCAGACCGAGCCGGGATTACAATCAAAATCGAATGTACTGCGAGTACTTTATATGCAGACCGTATAAGAATTCTTAGAGTTATTACCAATCTGGTTACTAACGCAATTAAGTTTTCGCCAGTCGACAGCACCGTCACGATTTCGGCAAGACCCGAAGAGCACAAGATCGACTTCGAAGTAATTGACGAAGGACGCGGTGTTCCCAAAGAACAGAGAAAGAAAATATTCGACCGCTTTCACCAGGTCGAAAAAGACGACTCGAGAAAGAAAAAGGGCTCGGGTCTTGGACTTTCCATCGCCAAAGTATTTGTAGAAGCGCACGGCGGACGCATAGGAGTAGAGAGCGAACTGGGCAAGGGAAGCAAATTCTGGTTTTGGATACCGATCGAGAAGTCAGACGCAAGCCAGAAGCAGCTCCCGTAAAATTTCCCAAATACTGCATATATTTTGGACACAGGGCAATCCTCCCTCTCCAGTTACTAAGCCCAGACGCCGGCAACGGCAAAAGGAGCTGCTATGTCCGAAGCTGCAATACTCGAGAAAGAGTCCCAGACCGTCAAGCAAACAGACTTGAGTACTTTAGAACAATTTCCAACACAAGCAGACTTAGAATCAGCGCTTTCAGGATTGCACAGGACCTCTTTCAAACAGATACAAAATCTTCCTAATCTAGAGCTGATTGATAGCAGCATACAAAAGACAGAACAATCACAGAGCAATACAACGACTCAGCCCTGGTACGAAAGAATGTGGCACCCTTCCAAAGAACAAAAAGAAGCCCTGCTCTGCTGGGTGGTCAAAATTCAACTGGGCGCAAATTGCAGCGCACTGAAGACCGGAAAAGAGAATGGCTCGGTGAGGGAAAACGAGCAAAATCAATAACAGATTTCGGGGAGAAAATGGAAGGCATGGCTGGTGTGCGAGAATAGGCAAGTCGCCGAAATCTTAAACACCGAGCCATGCCTAACATATTGCTAGTAGAAGACGACGAAACGTTGCTATCTGAAATTCAGCGCGCTATCGAGCACGAAGGACACGAAGTCTCCGGCTGCACAAATATTGCGGATGCTCGCCGGTATTTGAAAGAGAAGAAATATGACTTGATCATACTCGACTGGGGGCTTCCTGACGGCACCGGAGTCGATTTTTGCACCGAGCTCAGGCAATGCGGCGAAAGCGCTGCCATCTTGATGTTGACGGGTCGTTCACTGCCTTCTGAAAAGGTTCAGGGGCTCGATTCCGGAGCCGACGACTACTTAACGAAGCCTTTTCACCTGAAAGAATTGACCCTCAGAGTCCGTTCTCTGGTGGGGCGAGCGCAGAGACCTTTACAGGCGCAGGTGATGAAGACCAGAGGGCTGGTGCTTGACGAAGGCAAGCGCCTAGTCACCAGATACGGTGCCCCAATTGAATTGACGGTCAAGGAATTTGCGTTGCTGGAATTTTTCATGCGCAACAAAGAGCGTGTTTTTTCTCTTGATGATTTACTGAATCATGTATGGGTCGCGGAAGAAGAAGCCGCGCCCGATACAGTGCGGACGCATATAAAAAACTTACGAAAGAAACTCGACAATCCTGATGAAGAATCTTTGATTCAAAATGTTCATGGCTTCGGGTATAGATTTTCAGGATAATCCGAGACAAGAGAACAAACACCCACAGCAGCAGGCCATGGCAAAAATACTGATAATTGAAGACGACGAGGATCATTGCCGGCTGGTTGCGCAGGCACTGAAGGCTGAAAATCACACAACCGAATCCGCGCACGATGGCAAAGAGGGATTGCACCGTATGCTCTCGTACTCTTATGACCTGGTCATCTGTGACTGGATGTTGCCCTCTATGCCGGGAATCGAAATTTGCAAAGAATACCGAAAAGCAGGCGGCACTGCGCTGGTTCTCATGCTTACGGGAAGGACAAATTCAGAAGACGTCCACACCGGGCTTGATGCAGGCGCTGATGATTATCTCGGCAAGCCCTTTTTCACAAGAGAGCTGTTGGCGCACGTCCGCGCAATGCTGCGCAGGTCCGCCAAACCCGCTACAGAAAAGGTTCTTCGTTGCGCGAACATCGAATTCGATCCTACTACCCTGTCAGTAAGGAAATCAGGCACAGAGGTAAAGCTGAGCAAGAAAGAAATCGGCTTATTGACTATGTTTCTGAAGAATCCGGAACGAATTTTTTCTCTCGACCAGCTGCGCTCGCTGTGGACTGATTCACCTGATGCATCCGAAGAGACTGTTCGCGCCCACATAAAGACTCTCAGAAAGAAATTGCATGAGGACAACCAGCCCGAAATTATTGTCAACGTGCATGGACAAGGTTATCGGCTCAATGGAAACCAGGAAAATTGATACCGTCTTGATGAACCGATCACCAGGCGATCACATCTGATTGTTAGCATCTCCTTGAGGCCTTGGTTGCTTTCAGAACGGACCGAACTTCCGAAACAACCCTCACAGCTGCCGAAAAGGGACGAGAGTCTTGGCAATGACTCGTCTTAGTGATGCACGCTTTTACGCTCCCGGGATATTTATAAATGGAAACAGTGGAATCAACGAGTACAGTCAGGCCCCCGCTTTACAAAGCTCCGCCTCAAAACGGTCTGGCCGGACTGAAACACTGGCGGCACGACATTTTGGCCGCCCTGGTAGTGGCACTCGTCAGCGTTCCCCTCTCTCTGGGCATTGCTCTGGCATCGGGCGCCCCGCCCATCTGTGGACTCACATCGGAGATTATTGCCGGTCTGATTTTCCCCTTTCTGGGCGGCTCTTATGTTGCCGTTTGCGGTCCAGCCGCAGGGCTGGCGCCCGTTCTTTTCTCGGCAATCACAGACCTGGGTAGCGGCGACATGGACCGCGGCTACCGGGTTGTGCTCTGCGTGATCATGCTGGCAGGTGTTACTCAGATTATTCTGACCTGGTTGAAAGCCGCTAAATTCAGCCGCATGTTCCCGATGGCTGCCATTCACGGGATGCTGGCGGCGATCGGCTTTCTGCTGTTTTCAAAACAGATTCCAAACTTTGTCGGCAGCCCCTTCCATGCTCATGAATTCTTTCCTGTCATTTTTGAAACACCTTCTGAAATTGCCACTCATCTCAATCCAAGCGTTTTTTCGATAGGTGTCATATGCCTGCTCCTTCTTTTTCAACTTACATCTCTGCGCCGAGGGCCGCTCAAGTACATTCCACCGCAATTAACCGTCGTTGTTGTCGGCGCTATTCTTGGGCATCTATACCACCTCGATCCTAAATTTCTGGTCAAAGTTCCGGACAACCTGATCGAGCACGGCTTCGTTTTTCCTGACTTCCAGGATCTGGTCAAGGCTCTGCCAATGCTGCCTCACGTTGCGCTTTTCATTTTCATGCTCACTTTCGTTGACGGCACCGAATCGCTCGCGACAGTGCAAGCTGTCGACAGGATCGATCCTTTTCACAGAAAATCGGATCCGGACCGCACGCTCTTTGCCATGGGAATAGCCAACATTTGCTCCAGCATGATAGGCGGTCTGACCATCATCCCCGGCATCATCAAAAGCACCACCTGCATTGTTTCCGGTGGCAGAACCGCTTGGGTGAATTTCTACAATGCTCTCTTTCTAATCGTCTTTCTCTTATTCGCCGGAGGCATCATCCGCATGATACCGATTGCTGCTCTGGCTGCAGTACTCATGCACATCGGCTATAAACTAGCCGGAGCTCACAAGTGGCGCAGCATGATCAAACTTGGCGGAGCAGACCTGGCAATTTTCTCGCTCACCATTTTCGTCACTCTAATTTCCGATCTGATGCTGGGAATCGCAGCCGGCATGCTTTTGGAAGCCTTCGTACTTATCTTCTACGCTAAGAAAGCAGGCATGAGAATCGGCGCTCTTGCCAGCTCTCCCATCCAGAGAACAGAAATAGAAGGCGAAGTCATGGATGTTTATGTGGGCGACGCCTTCCACTGCTTCAATTCTTTGAAGGCTCGCAGCATCCTGGATGCCATTCCCGAGAATGTCAAAAAAGTCGTTTTGCACTGCCAGCCTTCTCTCGGCCTCATCGACCACTCCACCAGGCTCTATCTGGCTACCCTGCGCGATGACATGCAGAGAGCCGGAAAAGTTTTCGAGATAGAAGGACTGGAGCAATTCAAGAGCTGCGGAACGGACTCTACAGCCTTCTTATACAGACTGGTTCCTGCCCCCCAGCCACAAATCTCATAGCTGCACCGTTCTTGTTCTGATAGTCTAATCTGATTCTTCGTCCAAATCGTTTATTTATCGAGGTTTGAAATGAAAATCCTGCTGGCATGTGACGGCTCCGAACACTCTGAAGCAGCAATCATGGAAACCTTGCGCTCCCCCTGGCCGGAGAATACGTCATTCCAGATTTTGAGCGTTGTCGACACCTCTTTTTCGCCACCGCCGACAGTACAAAGAATGCTCGCTTCCGCGCAGGCAGTAGTCGACCATGCTGTCGCAGTTTTCAAAGAAAAACTGCCTGAAGGCACGAACATAATCAGCACTGTCAGCCAGGGCAACCCGAAATCCGAAATCCTTCAATACGCCGAACGCTGGCCCGCGGACTTATTGATCCTGGGCTCGCGCGGGCTGAGAGGCATCAAAAAAGTGATGATGGGCTCGGTTTCACACTCAATTGTCGTGGCTGCGTCTTGCTCTGTGCGCGTCGTCAGAAATCACAAACAAGCCAAACCAGGAGAAACGAGAGTCTATCTCGCGCTCGATGATTCGCCATTCTCCGATCACGTAGTGGAGAGAATTGGCTCACGCCCATGGAAAGAAGGGACGCACATCAAATGCGCAACCGCAATACCGACTTTGGCAGAGTACATGAATGAAGCTCAAGACACCCACGAAATTCAGGCTCTGGAAACCTTCAGAAATAAACAGATTAGCGATGCAGAGATGCACTTAAAACAGGTCTGCGATCTGCTCAAAACAAAACTGCCCAGAGCAACTGTCGTATACGAAATACTGCAGGGCGACCCGCGCGATGTTGTGGTCGAAGGGGCAAAGCAATTCAAATCAGACCTGATTGTCAGCGGATGCAAAGGCAAAGGCTGGGTCGATAGAATGCTCATCGGCAGTGTTTCCGAAGCTATAGCGGAGCGCTCGGAATGCTCGGTGGAAGTGATCAAGCGCTAGAGCCGAACTCCCAAAACTTTTCTAAATAGCGACTTCAAGCTTGCACAGGAGCGGCGTTGTGCTTTCCACCCCGCCGGGAGCGCCGACGCGATTCCATAATGATGAGAAGCACCGAGATGTCGGCTGGAGAAACACCACCCATGCGCGAAGCCTGCCCCAGGGTTTCAGGACGGATGCGGCTGAGCTTTTCGCGAGCTTCTTTAGAGAGATTCTCGACAGCCATATAATCAATGTCGGCGGGCATCTTCACTCCATCGAGCCTTTCTGCCTGTTCGACTTGATGTTTCTGACGTGCGATGTATCCCTCATATTTAACGTCGGTCTCTACTTCCAACGGCCATTCGAACGGCTTTTCCGCATCGGCTGGCACAAGTTTTTCAATTAAGGTATAAGGCACTTTTGGTCTGCGTAGAATTTCTTCTAGAGTCATTGCCTGTTTTAACTTCTCATCAATCGGTGACAACGCCGCTTCCCAATCCGGCGAAGGATGAACGCGAGTTTCCTTCAACCGTTTGCGCTCGGCTTTCATGCCATTTTGTTTGCGCTCGAAAAGCTGCCAGCGATGATCATCGACCATTCCCAGATCGCGCCCAAGTGGCGTCAGACGCTGGTCTGCATTATCCTGACGAAGCAGCAATCTATATTCAGAACGCGAAGTCATCATGCGATAAGGCTCGCCGATCTCCTTGGAGACAAGGTCATCGATCAGTGTTCCGGTATAGCTCGATGAGCGTGAAAGAACAAACTCTTCCTGATTTTTGACGTACATAGCAGCGTTGATGCCGGCCACCAAACCCTGGGCGGCAGCTTCTTCATATCCGCTTGTACCGAGCATCTGCCCGGCGGCGAAAAATCCGGGCAGCTCCTTCATCATCAGGGAGTGATTGAACTGCACAGCCGGCAAATAGTCATATTCGACCGCATAAGCAGGGCGCACCATGACTGCGTTTTCCAGACCTGGCAAAGAATGTACGATTTCGTGCTGAATATGAACCGGCAAACTGGTCGAACAACCCTGCAAGTAAACCTCGTATGTCGAGCGGCCTTCAGGCTCCAGGAAAAGAGAATGACTGTCTTTGTCGGCGAAGCGAACAATCTTGTCCTCGATAGACGGGCAGTAGCGCGGGCCTTTGGCATCAATCAAACCGGAATACATCGGTGATTCATGCAGATTGGCATTAATCAATTC
>CAZBOX010000026.1:33589-35422 GCA_964493595.1 uncultured Candidatus Obscuribacterales bacterium
CATCAATCAAACCGGAATACATCGGTGATTCATGCAGATTGGCATTAATCAATTCGTGCGTACGTTCGGTCGTGCGAGTCTGGTGACAGGGAATTTGCGGCAGCACAGGACGATTGTCGAGGAATGAGAAAAACTGGGGAGCATCATCACCAGGGACAACCGGCAATTCTGCATAATTGATGGTGCGACCGTCCAGACGAGGCGGTGTGCCTGTTTTCAAACGCGGCATCCGGAAGCCCATCGATTTGAGCATCGAAGACAGACCAATTGCCGGAAACTCCCCGGCTCGGCCAGCTGGCGTCGTCTCTTTGCCAATCCAGATCGTTCCTTCCAGGAAAGTCCCAGCACAGAGAACTACGGCTTTTGCTCTGATGCGATCGCCAAAGGCCAACTCAACGCCCGCGATTTTTCCGTTTTCCACTATCAGTGATTTGACCATGCCCTGACGCAAAGTAACGTTAGGCAGCGACTCCATGTAATTTTTCATCCATACGGAATATTCGCGTTTGTCACTTTGAGCGCGCAGAGACTGTACAGCCGGTCCGCGGCTGGAATTCAACACTCTCATCTGCAAATAGGTTGCGTCGGCAGCAATGCCCATAACGCCACCTAAAGCATCAATCTCTTTAACCAGGTGCGACTTGCCGGGTCCGCCGACGGCTGGATTGCAAGGCATAGCGCCTATCGTATCCAGATTCACAGCCAGCATGAGCGTGCTAAGACCCAAGCGCGAAGCGGCATTAGCAGCTTCGACGCCTGCATGACCTCCACCGATAACTACGACATCAAAGTCCAGCATGGTCTCATTTCTCAGGCGAGTGAACCAGGACAGGTGATCTTACCAAATTACAACCCCAAATGCCGCACAGAACAACCATGCTGCGGCGTGTGTTACAAATAAGTCTTATGTAGTATTTGTCTGGAATTCCCGGTTGGTCATCAAGTTGAGCCTTTCTAACCCGATCTGGCCGCGCAATCATATGCCTCTGGCAGCGCTTGCGCTGGCAGTCTTTTCATGCGCATATTTGACCTCGTGCGCAGGCGAGAAAACCAGCCAGCCGAGCGCCAAAAGTACCGCGCCAAGCGCAGACACTCAAAGTTCTGCCGGTGAAAGCACGCAGCCTGATGCCACAAAAGCGCTGGAGACTAGCGCCAGCAGTGAGGAATTGTCGCCTCTGGGCAAGAAAGTCCTTCCGGCGAATTCTTATATCGGCAAAGCAAAAATGGGATACATTGCGGCTCAGCGCGTCCCCGAGATCTGCCAGAAGCTCTTTTGTTATTGCGGTTGCGATTACACAGACGAGCATGCTTCCTTGCTCGACTGTTTCACGTCCGATCACGGAGTCGATTGCATTTACTGCCAGGGCGAGGCGGTAATGGCTTACAAAATGAGCAGAAAAGGCTCATCAATAGAGGATATTCAAAAGGCGATAGACCTCAATTGGGGTCCCAAATATCCATTCTTCGAACAGCCTAGCGAACCGATCAAGAAATACTGGAAGACACGTATTTGGGCGCCGGGAAACGGTCCGACAGCGGCCGAAAAACACAATGACGAAACTCCGCTCATTGATCCTTTTACAGGAAGCCAAGAGAAAAACAGTAAGCCAATGGGCAAGCCGGGCGAGGATTGCTGCGGCGGAAAGAAAGACGCGAAAGCCGCGAAAACTACTAAGCAATAGAACGCTTGACGTCCCGGATGATAAGGAATTCGCTAGCTGCGAACCCTTGGCTACATCAGCCATGCGAGCTGTAATCGACCTTTTCTAAGGCACTATTTTATTAGTCTTCTAGAAACAGGTCTCATGACTTGATTAGAGTTCTTCCGTTTCA
>CAZBOX010000027.1:0-34193 GCA_964493595.1 uncultured Candidatus Obscuribacterales bacterium
CTTGTCGCCTGGGAAGATCTGTTTGCGCTCCTGAAGCACCTCTCCGTTAAGCAGGGTGCCGTTCGTGGAGCCGAGGTCTTCCACCCAATATCCGCCTTGCATCTGCAAAACCCAGGCATGATGCCGGGAAACATAATGATCTGTAGTGATTGAGATATTGTTGGTCTGGTCGCGCCCAATTTTGCTGACAGACTGAGTAAGAGGGTACTTTTCAGAGGTCAGCTTGGCGATTAGAAACGCCGGGCGGGACGTACGTCCATCTTTGCGCGCCGGGACCGCATAAAGGTCCTGTTGCGAACGAGAGGCGCCGCCGAAGCCGCCCTGAATCTCAGAGCTAACGCCGCAGACAGTACAAGTTCCGTCTGGACTAACTACGCCACCGCATCTTGTGCACTCAGTTGTGCTTTTGGACATAAGGCCGTTTATTTGCTTCCGTTGTCGGATGCTTCGTCTAGATACTGAATTACTACCACGGTTACATTGTCCGGGGCTCCACCGTCAAGAGTAAGCTTAACAAGGTCTTCGCAGACTTGTTCTGGTTCCTCGTGCTCGGCGCAGACTTCTCCGATTTGTTCATCTCTCAAAACGGTCGGCAATCCGTCAGAACAGAGAACTACCCAATCTCTTGCTTTGAGTTCAACCGGCGTATGGTCGATTTCCACACGCTCTTCATGCCCGAGACAGCGAGTGATTAAATTCTTGTAAGGATTGATTCTGGCCTGCTCTTCGGTCAGTCTGCCGGCTCGAACCATCTCTTGTACGACCGAGTGATCGTTGGTGAGCAGGACAGGCTTGCCGTCTCTGAGCAGATAAGCACGAGAGTCGCCGACGTGGGCTATCTCCAGAGCTTCCTCTGATTGGACGCCGACCACGATGGTGGTGCCCATGCCTCTCACCGAGGCGTCTTCTTCTGCTTGCTGCCAGACTGACTGATTTGCCAGGTTGACCGTTTCAAGCAACCACTTCTGAATATCGGAACGTCCGTTTTGCGGAGGTGGATTATCAGTCCACTGTTTTTCAACCGCTTCCACTGCCAATTTGCTGGCTTTTGCTCCGCCAACTGCGCCGCCCATGCCATCGGCAACCGCGAACACACGGAGGTCCGGGCTCACGTAGTAATTATCTTCGTTCCTCTGCCGTTGGCAACCGGCATCAGTCCGCGCAGCCGCACGCCATTTGAGCTTCGTCAATCTCCGCTGCCCCCTTGAGAATCCGGCTTGTCTAACCGTGTTATCAAGCTAACCGGTGTCACTAAATGCCACATTATAATTGCCACCATTACACCATTTCCAATCAAGAAATAGGGGGCTAACGGCCTAATTTCAGTAATCTGTGTTGAACCGATATACGCCAGGTCAAAAACACAGAGAGCTGCTGACAAAAGGCTTAAGCCAAGCCGTTTGCGCTTATTCGCCGATAAGGCGGTTTCCATGAGCTGAAGCCTTTTGCTTAGGTTGGCAACCTGGCTTTTCATTTGAAGATTGGCTGCCTGTGTCTCTTTTATGCTCGCCTCAAGTTCTTTTTGAGTGCCACTATTGGTAATGCGAGCGCCCTTCTTGAGCGCGTTTTGACCCGTTTGAGCCACTTCATGAGTGCCGGAAAGTTTGGAAAGTGACTCTTCAAGTAAAGTTACGTTTCCACCGTAGAAAAGACGCAAGAGCGGTACCGCCTGTTGAGGACGATTCATTATCCACTTCTTGAGAGCTGGTTTAGCCGCCTCGACGAAACTGAAATTGGGCTGCAAAGTCCTGGCAATTCCTTCAATGGTCGATCCTGCTCTCAAAAGGTAGGCAAGGGATGGCGGCAAACAGAGTGAGCGGTCGAGAGCTATCTGATCGATATCGTTTTCAAGGTCGGTAAAGTCCAGATCCTTTACTTCGCGACCAGCGTAGTAATCAATGAATGGCTTGACGGCGCGCTCGATCGGCACAGAATTGGCCCCTTCTTTGAGAATGCCGAGCTTGCGCAGATTGGCAATCAAGTCGTCTGTATTCTTTTGGATGACTGCGGATATACAACCGGTGATCGCCTGCCTCTGCTCATCGGAAATCTCACCGACCATGCCGAAATCGTAGATGACCAGTCTGCCATCCTCGTCCACGGCCAGATTGCCTGCGTGCGGATCGGCGTGAAAGAAGCCGTGCATCAAAACCTGCTCGAGATAGCAGGTGACAAGAAGTTTGCCCAAGCGAGGCAGATTGACGTTGCGTGCGAGCAAATCTTTGACTCTGTCTATTTTCGTACCAGGCAGAAATTCCAGAGTAAGAACGCGCCTGCCTGTATATTTCCAGAAGACTCTTGGCACTCGAATATCAGAATAATCTCTGAGCACCCGCCTGAGCCGGTCTGCGTTGCGACCTTCCTGGATGTAATTGACTTCGGCGAATAAATTGCGCCCGAATTCGTCGGACAGTTCATACCAGCCGTTCCAGTCCGCATACTTGCTGAACAAGCCGCTGCCCAGTCGGATCAGGAAACGCATATAGCCAAGGTCTTGGTAGAAGCGCTGTCGCAATTGCGGGCGCTGCACCTTTACTGCTACTTCCGTTCCGTCCTTGAGGCGTGCTCTGTGCACTTGCCCGACAGATGCAGAGGCGATAGGAGTTTCTTCGAAGTGGGCGAAAAGCTCATCGGGAGAAGCGCCCAGGTCTCGTTTGATAGTTTCTTTCACCGTCTCGAAGGAGAAAGGCGGCACCTGATCTTGCAGAAGCGATAGCTCGTCTGCGATCTCAACCGGCAGCGCGTCGCGTCTTACCGATAAAAATTGCCCGAGCTTGATATATGTCTCGCCGAGACTTATGCAAGTTTCTTTCAGGCGCACGGCCCGAAGCTTTTGGCGAGCCTCGGATTCCTCCGCGGTTTTGGGCGGGTGCATCTTGTCTGAAATGCTTGCGTAAGTGAAGCTGAGCATCGTCTTGAGCATGCTCCAGAAGCGGGCATCGCCGACAAGATTGCTCACTTTGACACAGCGATCGGCCTCAGCCGGATCGTATGGGCTGAAAGATTCGACCGATGAAGATTTTCTGGAAATCAGCGGAAACGGGCTACCGTGGTATGCGCGTATCTCGGTGCTCGGAGTCCGGGACTGAAGCAACTCGTGCTCGCCGGTCTCAGATTTTTTCGCACCGTCTCTCTTGGCGACAGAATCGCCCGTTTCGCGTTTTTTGCCTGATGCTCGATTGGCCGGAGATTTTGCCGGTTTGTCGTCCGAGGATTCAAATGGAACTTCGGGCGGACTCACAGAGCATGTCCCCGGTCTCTCGAATAAATGTACTTATTGCTTGAAAAGCCTGTTAAACACTGACTTTCATTGATTTGAGCTCGGAAATCTCCGCACGCAGCGTGGCGATTTCTGCTCTCAATTCATTGATTTCAGTCGTATCGCCGAGTGCTCCCAGCGAAAAATCGGCTACTTGCCTGCGGATACGCTCGCGAACCTGGCTCTCGAGAACTTCCGAACGTTGCCAAATATTCTGCGAGACTTCGCTGGCGATTTCCTTGGCGCGATCTTTGTATTCGTGAACGCGGTCCGAGCCGGTTGACTTATATTCGCCCGCTTTAGCCGTCAAGGAGTCCAGTGCGTCTTCAACTCTCTCGCGAGCAACCTCGAAGGCGGCTCTGCCCAGGAAAAACAATTTGATCATTGGCCGCAACACGTAACTAACCTCCAAGCTTCAGGACGAGCCCGCTTTGATTGGGATGCCGGGCGACTGGTGAGAGTCTGTAACTTTGCCGCAAATGGCGCATCACGTCAATTCTGACGGCGCAGCCACCGGGTCGGTTGGCCCAGACAAAACTATCGAGAGATTATACACTAGGGGCATCGCATAGATGCTTGATTTGCTGATTTCGTATAGCGATGCTAACAACTGTTGCAATACTCAGTAATTCGCAATATGTGGGAACCCGGGAAAACCGCCAAAAGCGTCCAAGCATATAGAAGGTTGAAAAGTAATCGGACCGCAATGCAAGGTCATTTGAAGTCAGTCATTTAGTATGGAAGCGGCCGCTAATCAAGGCAGCGAAAACGAAACAAAAACGAAACTCGAAGGTGGCAAAAGTGGCACAAACAAAAACGAATGAGCGCGCGACAGAGAAAAAGCCGTTGACGGCGAAAACTCAGCCGGGCCGCAATGCTCGTCCGGTCTCTCTGATTTACGTTCCTCTTCACTTGGGTGGCTCTCATCGTGGTGCCAGCATGGGACCGGCGGCGATGAAAGTTGCTGAATTGCCTGAGCGTATCAAGTCCCTGGGATTCTCGGTGGCAGAGGAGATTGATATCGAGGTTCCTCATTCAGTTTGCTGGTGGGACAAAGACACTCAGAGCAAATGCGTTCCTGAAATTCATCAGGTTAGCGAAGCGGTGGCCGATGCAGTCGAAGCGGCAATGAAGGCCGGCAATCTGCCCATCACTATCGGCGGAGACCACAGTCTTGCGATTGGTAGTATCGCCGGCGCTGCCAGCTATTACAGAAAGCAAAATGAGACTTTCGGGTTGATCTGGTTTGACGCCCATGGAGACATCAACACGCCTGACACTACAGCTAGTGGCAATGTCCACGGCATGCCTTTTGCCGTTTCGCTAGGGCTTGGTGACGAAAAACTGGTCAATCTCAAAGGATTCAGCCCCAAAGTGCCGGCCAAGAGATCAGCTTTGATTGGTATTCGAGACGTCGATCCCCCTGAGCGCGACATGATAAGCCAAACAGGAATCACACCTTTTACGATGAAGGAAATCGATCACCTCGGGCTTGGTCGCGTCACTGACATGGCCCTCGGTTCTGTAGGAGCGGATGTCGATGGGATACACGTTTCTTTCGACATCGATGTTATCGATCCGGATGTCGCTCCCGGTGTCAGCACTGCCTCACGCGGCGGGCTAAGTTACAGAGAAAGTCATCTGGCTCTGGAGCTTCTGGCCGAGTCGGATCTGGTGCGGTCGATAGATATTGTCGAACTCAATCCGGCCTTCGATGTTCGCAATAAGACGGCGGAATTGGCTGTAGAACTGATTCTTTCAGCACTCGGCAAGCGAATTCTGTAAGCTCGGCTGGTTTTAGAGTAAACGGCTCTGACTGTTAGGCGTTAGTCATTCAAATCTTTAGGCGTGACTTTCATAATCGAGCCGTCAGTGGCATTGATGTGGAAGTTTTTTGCTTCCTTGTCGCCCCTGACACTGATTGACCAGTAGAGCGTATGCGGTTTTTTGTGCATTCTCTCCAGATCGCTGTCTGTCACTTTTCCGGAAAGTTGCTTGAGGGCAATTGCTTCTGCGTCTGCTCTGCTCAACTTGGCAGACTGTCCTCTTTTGCCTGTGTCGTCATCTGCATACGCGCAAGTGCCGAACGATGAGCCCATCAAAGCGACTGCGGCTGCCAGCACCAATAACTTCTTCATTTTCAAATCCTCGTCCGACGAAATCTGCAAGGGCAAGATCTTATTACAGCTGGTTCTTTGAATGGCCGCTTGAAAACCCCGGGGCATCAAATGATGTGCCAGATAAACCGTTTCCAATCATGTAGCCTGAGATTATGGGGCAGGGGCTTGGTTATAAACTGATTGCCAGGCGAAGTGTTTCAGCGCTTGGAAATTTTTACTACCGGATTAAGTTGGGGCTTGTCACTCTTAAATTTTGGTACTATACTTACGTATGTATCCGGGAGCTTTAGGTTCCCAGGTATTCAAAAGGTAACTGCCGGGACTTCTCACGCTTTTCAAAAACTGGGGCGGCACTAGAGGGAGATTTTATGGATTTAGACTGTTTGCCGCCACGGCAGCGCGACGTCATCAAGTCGATTGTTGAGCTCACTGAGGAGAATGGTTATCCGCCGACTCTGGCAGAGCTGGCTAAAGCTTTGGGCTTGCGCAATCGCATGACCGTTCACCAGCATGTGGCTGCACTCAAGAAGAAAGGGTATGTCCACTGGGAGCCTGGTCTGAATCGCTCCTTAAGAGTGGTTTCTCACATGACGACATCGGTCGGCGGCAGAACGACCGAGACAACAATAGAATACGAAGAGTCTTTCGATGAGCCACACGGTATTCCTCTTGCCGGCACTATTGCAGCAGGTATGCCTATTGATGCCATTGATCCAGGCGAATATCTAGCCATGGACAATCAGTACGCTGGCACTGACTGTTTTGCTTTAAAAGTAAAGGGCGATTCAATGATCGAAGACGGCATCTGCGATGGCGACTTCGTTATCATCAAGCCCAATCCTTCACCACGCAACGGAGAAATTGTAGTTGCGCTTCTGGATGATGGCACCGCTACTTTGAAGCGTCTTTTCAAAGAAAAGGGCGGCTATCGATTGCAGCCCGCCAACAGCCAGCTTTCTCCCATATTCGTCGATGCAAAAGACGGACTTACGGTTCAAGGTGTAGTGGTAGCGCTATTCCGAAAAATGTAGTGGGCACCGCTTCCATTTAGTGGCTGAATAGCTGTTTCATGCACTTGGGCATGGGCGCGGAGGTGTCGACCTCCAGAGTCTTTTCGTTCTCGTAGCGAACTTGACCCGGTTTGTCTTTGCCAAGTTTTTTGACATGCTTCACTTGCGTGTAAACAACGCGAACTTTTGAGCCGGCACTTCCGCCTTTTGACAGGCGCGCTGCAATTTGCGCTGCTTCTTTCAGTGTATTTAGCGGGGGCTCTTGTTTGGATGCGGGTACTCGAACCAGTACATGAGCTCCGCCAGAGCCGAGTATGTGCAGCCAAATGTCGTTGGGTTGCGCTAATTTACCCAGGAGCTGATCGTTCTCGTGCCTATTCCTGCCGACATAAATGGTCCAGCCGTCAGATGATGTAACGCTCAGCATGCGTGGTTTTCCTGACTTCTTCTTGTCGGCTTGCTGACCGGCTTTGTTGATTTGTTGCTGTTGCATGACGGCCGCTGGTTTGCGACCAATAATCAATTCTCTCAGTGCTCTCAATTCTTCATTTGTTTGAGCCTTTTCCAGTTGCTTCATCTGAGTTTCAACAACTGTTTGCTTCTTCGCTGCCTCGTCCAGTGCCAATTTCGCTGCTTTCTGACGGCTGCGCGACTTGGAAAACTGCCGATAAAACCACTGAGCGTTTTGCGAGGCAGAGAGATTGGGATTTAGTTTGATTTTGATTTTTTGAGAATCGCCGGAGAAAAGATCTTCAACTTCTAATTCTGTTTGACCGGGTTCAATCGAGCCTAGATTGGCCAAAACAAGGTCTCCTGAGCGTTTCATATCGTTCAGATGTTCGTCGTTTTTAACATGCTGCGAAGCGATTGAAATTCTGGAATTCAGTTTTTCGTCTTCGGATCTCAATTCATTGCGCAGGCGCTCTCTCAGCTGATTAAACTGCTCACGTGCTTCTACCGCCGAATAGTATTCGTCTACCAGGTCGTTGACTGCCGGAAAGTGTTTCCACATCTCTGCGCTGCTCTCCGCCTGCAGTTCCGGCGTCAGGGATAAAACCGTGTATCTGGACAAATCGCTCTTCATGGCAGGCTTGAATGTGAGCCTTTGTTCCGCCAGCAGTTTTATGAAAGACCAGAGTTTATCCTCGCTGCTGCTATCGTTGATAGCGTCAGTGACTGGACTTTTCACATCTGAGGCAAGCACCAGTTCTTCAGCCAGATTTCTGCCCAAGCCGGTGTAAGTGTGAAGAAGCCACTGCTCTACGGTTGCGAATGTCGGCGGTCCCGAAACGGCTGGCTGAGTCTTCATTCCGGTGCCGCCGCTGCCACCACCAGTGCCACCGGATTCGGCGCCCGCATTGACTGCCGCAATCGTGGTCGATGCAACTTGCTCCAAATTCTCTCTGAGCAATTTCCACTGGGCGGCAAATTCTTCGCGAGTGAGCTTGAATATATTCGGACGCTCCTGACCGGGAGGGCGCTTGTAAGTGAGTCCCGGAGCTACTTCTCTGTGGCGGCTCATCTCTTTGGTCACTATGTGGGATGCTGTCAGGATCTTTTCTTTTGCTTTGTCCCAAAAAATCAAATTGCTATGACGCCCCATGATTTCTGCGGTCAAAACTTTGTGAGATGCCGTGCCTACTTCGTCAGTGGTTGAAAAAACGAAATCGGCGATTCGTTCGCCTGGTAATTGTTCGATATGAACCAGTGTGGCTGATTGAAGCGTTTTTCTCAGAAGAAGCGCGAAATTAGAATTGTTCTGCGGCGCCCGGTCGTTTTTTGCTCCTTGCGGTGCTTGTTTTACCAGACAGATTCGACCGTAGGTGGCGTGCGCGGAAAGCAGGAGGTGAACCATCCCTGATTTCGAGCGCAGGGAGATTAAAAGTTCATCGCGTCCCAATTGAAAAACCCTGTCAACGCGCCGGTTGAGCAATAGTGGCTTGGCTTCGTCTAGCACTGCCCGAATTGTCAGGGCATCGAACGGTTGCATGGCTGTTCGTGTTTAGGTTTAATAGGGGTTCAATTTATAGAGGCTAATCTATCAAAAAAGTGAAGCGCTATTATGAATCCATAGGTTTCACTGCTTTCAAAGATTTCGGGCGATACGACTGACAAAGAGGGCTAACCATGCCGGCCAGCAAAAGCAAACAGTCTTTGCCGCAAGAATCGGAAACCGATTCTGAGCCTGATTCCGAGCGCGAGCCGCAGTTACCGGCCAATCCGGGAAATCTCTTTGTGCTCACAGGTCCTTCGGGAGTGGGCAAAAACACTATTATCGATAGGGTCCTGGCTGAAGCCGGAGGCATTGTCGAGTCCGTTTCCGTCACCACCAGAAAGCAACGCGAACGCGAACTTGATGGCGTGGACTACTTCTTCACGGACCGCGAGAGCTTCGAGAAGATGAAAAAGCAAAATCATTTCATCGAGCATGCGGAGTTCGCCGGTAACTACTACGGAACACCCAGAAATTGGGTTGAAAACCGGATCAAAGAGGGTCTGGACGTGGTGCTCGTCATAGAAGTGCAGGGTGCCAAGCAGGTAAAGAAGCAGTTTCCAGATGCCATTCTGATCTTTCTGGCGCCACCCTCGATGGACGTGCTTGAAAAGCGCCTGCGAACGAGAGCCACCGAGCCGGAAGACGTGATTGCCATGCGTCTTGATAAGGCTGGTCAAGAATTGAAGGAGCGCGATGTGTTCCACTATGAAGTTGTTAACGATGATGTCGACCAAGCTGTCAACAATGTGCTCTCGATCGTGTATGCTGAACGTTGTCGCATAAAACCTTAGCTGGCGCCCATAACCCGGTGCTTGGATAAGGGACCCAAAACCATGGGTCGAAAACGGTAAAACACACGCAGGGACCAGATGAGCACAACCAGAATCCTTGACCAGTTGATGGATAAGCACGGTAATCGCTATGAGCTGGTGCTGAAAGTCGCTCAACGCGCCAAAGTCATCAAGACCGAAACGCGCGATCAGCACAAAGCCACAAACGCCGTAATTCAGGCGCTGCAGACAGTTGCAGCCGAAGACGACGGCACGATCCTTATCTCTCCTGGTGGCTACCAGATCTATTGATCGACAACCGGCACGCGCTTGGTTTGCCTGTCCTTAGATGATTCGGCTATAAGAAATTGCAATGACGCACCGGCTTCAATCGGTGCTTTTGCGCTTTTTCGCCATTAATCTTGCTTTAGATTGTCTTCAGGGGGGATTTTCCCGTTGCCAATCAGAGCGCCCAGTCCTAAGCTTTCCTCAAAAGGGAATCCAGGTCTTTCCTTTCGGCTCCCCGCGCAGTCTTCGGACTCTTGAGACAATCGATCACCCGATGGATATCTGGGCAATCATCTTACTTTTCGCGTTCATGGTCGGCATTATGGGCTGGGGCATGAACCTTTTCGTCAACGGCATTCTATGGTACTGCGACTGGCGCGAGGGTACCGAGATCAACTGGGGAATGGAGACGTTCTTCACCCTGGCTATGCCCTTCACCTGGCTGTACACGATTTTTCTGATTGTCGTTCTCTACATTCGTTAAGAAGCGCTCCTTGCCCTCCTTTCCACCGACCAGCTCTGAGAGTTCAGCGAGAATGTTGGCGGCATCTTGTGCGCATGTTATTTGGGTAAGACGCGCTCTGAATGGCGCGGCACCTGTAATTCCTTTGGTGTAATGAGTCATGTGGCGTCGTGACTCGTTCGACCCGATGCGCGGACCTTTGTAGCGTGTAAGCCACACGCAATGCAGGTAAGCAAGTACCAGTCGATCGATATCATCGGGTGGTGGCAGCAATTCACCTTCATCAATCAAGTGCGTAATTCTGGGGATCAGCCAGGGATTGCCCAGTGTTCCACGCGCAACTGCCACACCATCGCAGCCCGTGATTTCCAGAAGTCTTACCGCATCTTCGGGTTCGAAAACATCACCATTGCCGAAAACCGGGATGCTGAGAGCTGCTTTTACTTTCGAAATGAAATTCCAATCGGCTTTACCTGAATAGAGCTGCTGCCTCGTTCTGCCGTGTACAGTCACTGCAGAGGCGCCTGCGCCTTGCACCATCTCTCCAAACTCAACAGCGTTTCTTGAGTTGTCATCCCATCCCAGGCGAAATTTGACTGTCACCGGTATTTTGACTGCGCTCTTTACAGACGAAATGATTTCTCTTGCCAGTTCGGGCTCTCGCATTAGCGCGCATCCGTCTTTACCTTTTGTAATCTTGGGTACAGGACAACCCATGTTGATATCGACGAAATCCGCACCTTTTTTCTCGGCCATCTGAGCAGCGGTGGCCATCACGTCCGGCTCATGCCCGAAAAGCTGGATACCAATGGGGTGCTCGGTGGGCGAAAGATCCATAATTCGACACTCGGGACGGTTCATGAGCGCGCGGCTTGATACCATCTCGGTAGACAGCAGGCAATTCGGGTCGACCTGCCGGACGATGTCGCGAAAAACCAGGTCCGTGACCCCCGCCATCGGCGGTACGTACACGCGGCTTTTCAAAGTGATAGAGCCGATTTGAATAGGCATACTGAGAGTTTACAGGACACTGCCGGTGTGATGTCAAATAGTATTGGTGTAAACGAACTGACAGTAAAGCTCGAAGAAGCCTATTCCATAGGCAGAGTCGAGGCTATCGAGTCGGTTGCCTGCGATGAAGAAGAGTTGCTGAATCAGAATGTGGATAGCTCTCTGCTCAGCAACTTTCGGGTTATGACCAGTGAGGGGCAGTTTTTCTTGAAACGTGTAGGCAGCTGGGTAGATGACCGGCAACTCGCTTGTATAGAGCATTTTCTTAGATGGACCTGCAGTCGAGATTTGCCTCTCTCGCCTGCCCTTGTCTGCACCAGCAGTGACGAAAGCCACATCAGATTTGGAGATAGTCGCTATCAGCTCTTTGAATTTTTAGAACAAGAGAAGCGCCAGATCTGGATGCATTCGGACCTCACGCGTGAAGACTGTAAGCTGGCAGGACAGCTTCTTGGTCGCTTCCGAAAGATCAGCAGCGATTATCTGGAGTGGTTGAAAAACGCGTGTTCGGACAGGGAAGCACCATCTGTGAATTCATGGAAGCCAAGCGTAATCAGCAATACAAAGTCAGGATGGAACCAGCTTCTCGAGAGAGCTAATAACAATAGCCAACCGGCTCTGCAGCGTCTTTCAGAACTGCGCAAACCGCTCACCGAAACGTTAGAAGACGCGCTGAAGCTTGTCCTATCTGCTAGTCCTGCAGGGGACATGAGCCTCGTTCACGGTGACTTTCATCCTGGAAATATATTGTTCAATACCGGTCCGAGCAGAGCTAAATCGGCATGGCTCGTGGACTATGACCTTATGCACTCAGAGGAGAGCACTTATGATTTAGGTTATGCCCTCGTCATGTTTGCATATCGCCCAGGCGTCACCGGTAACGAAACCGGCTCAGGGGGCGCTCCTGCTTATATAGACCAGAGTATGGCTCTTTCTTTTCTTGAAGGCGCCTTTTTTTCATCACCGGCGGACGTTTTGATAGATCGCCACCAGCCGGAGTCTCTGATCTGCTATATGACGATTTCGTGTTTTCTTATCATCGATTGGGCTGAGGAGCGCATGCGCAATGGTTTACCTATTTTCAGCGAAATATATGCGCGCATTATCAACGACATGGTCGACCTCTTGATTGGGAAAGATTTTGAGCAGACGAAGCTAATCTACTTGCAGGTCATGAAGGAAATTCACTCTTGATGTATATTTGGCGAGTCCTTGTCTTTTGAACAAATATCTGGCGTTATGCAAATTTCAATTCGCAATTTCACCGATTCTCCAAAACCTGTCCTTTTGAGTTTGTTGCTTGCCTCGAGCATGCTTGGCGCTTTGCCCGCCATTGCTCAAGCGATAATTAGTGGACGGATAACAGATCCCGAATCGCGTCCTGTCAGCGGCGCTAAGGTCGTGGTATTTGATGATGAAGCGACTTGGTCCGCATCAGACGTATCCGATTCGGACGGCAAATTTTCTATAAAGCACGATCTGTGCAAATCTTGCTTTGTCGAAATTACACCGCGACAGAAAGGCGAGCTTGCGGCCGCTTTGATAGAAGAAGTGCATGGCAATGCTAACAGGAGATTTCTCATTCAATTGCATCGAGGTTTTGCCGTACGCGGCTGCGTTGTATCGAAAGACGGCAAGCCTCTCAAAGACATAGTGGTGAAAATTTCTTCTGCCGAGGCATCAGAAGATTCCTCAGAGCGAATTCACGGTGGTGGCGCCGCGGTGACCGCCAAGAATGGCAATTACGAACTTTGCCTTACTCCCGGCCACAAACGGCTGACCATAATCAACGAAAAGTATCCGACGCTTGTAAAACACTTCGTTCAGAAATTTCAAGTTACATCCGATGGCGCGCTGGAAAATATTGTCTTGCCTGAAAAAACTCAGACCCGGCAATGATGCCGGCCAAGCCTCAATAAGGAACTGAAAATGCTCACAGCCTTCTTTGATTGCCCCTTCGGAGCCGCCGGAGACATGTTGCTGGGCGCTCTTATCGATGCCGGTTTGGACTTCGATCTCTGGAAGGAGGAGTTGACGAAAATCGCCTTGCCTGATGGTTGCTTCTCTGTCCGTTTGGAAAAACTTTTGAGGTGCGGCATTCATTCAACCAAGCTGCACGTTTTTTTGAGCGCCGATGATGCGCACGAGCACGATCACAGGGCCGGACTCGCTCACCACCATGATGCGCATACGCATCCTCACAAACACGGGCATGAAGAGCATTCGCACGATTCAAGCCATAATCACAGTCATGGGCCGAGTGAGCATCCTCATCGCGGCCTGTCCGAGATTCTGAGAATCATTGAAAAATCTTCAATAAAGCCCGCCGCAAAAAAACTGGCTGCGCAGATTTTTACGCGCCTGGGAGAGGCGGAAGCAAAAGTACATGGCGTAACCCCGGATCAAGTGCACTTTCACGAAGTAGGTGCAGTCGATGCGATAGTCGATATCGTCGGATTTGCAATTGCTTACGACCTTATGAATATCGAGCGAAGCATTGTTTCTCCACTGCCGGTCGGCGCCGGAACTATATCGAGCATGCATGGGCAATTTCCTGTTCCGGGACCGGCGACTCTGGAATTGCTGCGCGAAGCGAGAGCTCCGCTTTCTCGAACTCACATCGATTATGAATGCTTGACTCCCACCGGCGCTGCAATTCTGACAACAATAGCCGAGGGTTTCGGCTCTCAACCGGAACTTTGCGCCATTGATTTCATCGGTTATGGCGCAGGTTCATTGAACCCCGCCGGTCATCCGAATGTATGCCGGATAGTTGTCGGTCAATCCGTATCCGGAAAAGGCGGTGAAAAAGACCGCATTTCCTCTCGCTACCGCAGCGAGTTTATATCCGTAGTTGAATGCAATTTTGACGATCTTTCACCTCAGGTAATCGCTTATACATCAGACAAGCTATTGGCTGAGGGAGCGCTCGATGTTTTTGTCACCCCCTGCACAATGAAGAAAGGGCGCCCTGGCCATCAGCTTTCTGTGCTCTGCAAAATGGAAGACGAAATGCGCGTCAAGGAAATTTTGCTGTCTGAGACATCGACTCTCGGGGTGAGAAGCGGTGTCACGGAAAGGTTGTTTGCCGAGCGTGAAACAAGAAGAATCGACCTCAAGTCCGACGGCTCAGACGCTCAATCGGTACGGGTTAAGGTCGGCAAAGATCTGGACGGTAATGTGATCAATGTCCAGCCTGAGTTTGAAGATTGTGCATCCGTAGCACGTTCTACCGGACTGCCTCTGAAAGAAGTCCTGAGCAAAGCAGCAATTAAGGCGCGCAATGGGCGCGAAGAAAAGCGATAGGTTGCGTGTGAAAGAGTACAAGTATCTGACGCTGATCACTGTCTTGTACGTCACGCTTCAATTGGTCTCAGACGTCACTGCCGGAAAAATAATCCAAGTCGTCTGGTTTCCTGTCTCAATCACGGTAATTTATTTCCCGCTTACTTATATTTTTGCCGACGTCCTGACAGAGGTATACGGCTACGCGGTCGGTCGACGTGTCTTGTGGATCGTATTGCTTTGCTCTGTACTTGCTGCCGCACTTTATCAATTCGTTGTATTTTTGCCCCCGGCGCCTGGCTTTGAGAAGAATGCCGGATACGTGCAGGTTTTCGGTCAAGTGCCTCGAGTGGTGATCGGCAGCTGGGTGGCAATTTTCTTCGGCGAGATTTTCAATAATTATGTGCTTGCAAAAATGAAAGTCTGGACCAATGGAAAGCATCTGTGGACGAGGCTTCTGGCTTCTACAGTTTTTGGTCAACTGGTAAATACCGCTCTTTTTTATTCAATTGCACTATTTGGAGTTTTACCAACCAATCTTCTTATCGAGTCGATTTTGTCAGGCTGGATAATCAAAGTTGTTGTTGAAACACTGCTTATACCGGTCACCTACTGGATCGTCAAACATCTGAAGGAAATAGAGGGAGAAGATTTCTTTGATCGAAAGACAGATTTCAATCCCTTTGTAATCGGTCACTAGCAAACGCTATTCGACAAGATGGCCCTGCTTATCGAATTGCACTTGATTGAGTCGCGAGCCGTTAAACTGTTGAATCGGCTGTCCTAGATCTTTTCTTGCAGGTTTTGGCTTTGCCGCCTCATTCGATGCTTCGAGGCTAGACATGGGGCGCGGCTCCATATTTACAGCGCGAGGCGCTTCTTTCAAGTGTGCGTGCAAGGCAGCAGGCGGTGGGGTGAGGCGATCCATAAGAACAAGGTCGCTTTCTCTAGCTTCTCGCTTTTCAGGAGAAACGAAAGCACCTTCTGTTGCTATTGAATCGTCTGTTTGGAAAGACGTAATTTCGATCTTTATCCTGCCGAATGTATTGGCGATCTTGACGGTATCGTCATTGGCGATTTTCAGGTGACCGGCATCGACTAAAACTTCATCCCAGGTCGGATCGACAGATATCCATCTCTCGCCGTCATAGATTTCATTCCAGACATGCCAGTAGTATCGGGGCTCGGGTGCCTGCGTGTACATCAATCCTGTCACCTCACGGCAGGGAATTCCCCTGGCGCGGACCAGGGCATTGAAGAGCAATGCATGCTCCGTGCAATCCCCTGCTTTTCTTTCCAGAACCTCCAGAGCCGTATTTGAATTGCGATTGACGTCCTTTGCAATCAGGTTGTATACAGCCTTTTGCAGGAGTTCGGATTGTTTTATCGGGTCTGTCTGATTGCCGACTGCTTTTGCTGCGAATGCCTTGATTTCGGAACTGTCTGATTGAATTGCCGGCGTTGCTTTGAGATATTCTTGTCGATGCACCTTATCCAATAGCTCCTTGTCCGGAACGATAAAGTCTCGAAGCACCATCAGTGTAGTTCCGCCCTTGCTGTCTGCGGTTTGCATCTGTCTGTGCGAATTGGGCAGACTGTATTTCAGTCCCGAAATCTTCAACAGTACCTGCTTGAGTTTTCTTGGATCGCCCATACGAACATTGGCAGGGACTGAAGACGCTTCGATTAAGTCTATGCCGGTGGTGCCGAGTTTTCGTGCCGTCGCTTCATCCTCAAGTCTGAAAGTAATCGGGCCGATATTGCCATGAATCAAGCGCCCTTTGTTGTCGCACTCGTAATTCGTAGTCTCCTCGTCTCGATCGTCTTTCTGCTCAAGTGCGTGAATAGTAGTGAGAACGCCGTTGATAACAAGTTTTTTGTTTGCGATGTATTTGTAGTGCGAAGTATGCTCTTTGAATTCTCCGCCTGCAAAATCAGACGATTTGTAGTCGAATTGATCTCCCGCTTTTGGTGACGAACGCAGCCAGTCTCCCAGTTGTTTGTCATTGTCGAGGCTGGTCCTGGGAGGCTCTACAATAATAGATCTACTGCTTTTGCCTCCCGAACTGCTTTCCAGATATTTGTCACCCTGCTTTAATACCGAGCTTGTGTAAGTCTCTGCATCTCGCTCGTTGACCTGCTGAATGCTCGTCAGCTGCCCGTTATCATCCAGATTGAAAAGCCTTGTCAGAGTACTCTTGTCTGTAAATGTTTTGCCCTGCTTTTTAGCGCTAAAGAACGTCTCGATTTTTTGCTCGAAAAAATCAGTGTCTCCTCGTTTTACGATCTCGCTCGAGCCGATTAGATAACCTACTTTTTTTCCATCTAGATAGAGTCCGCAGGCAAAACTTCCCTGTGCATCTTCGGCAAATTTGCGCAGAGGATCTTCTTTCTGCGTTGCCGGCTTTGCCGAGAGTCTCTCCTCCTGCATATTCGGTATTGGCTTTAGGTCTTTGCTGCATGAAGTAAGAAGGAGAGACAAGAGCGCAGTGGCAGATAAAAGTGTTTTCATTCCTCGTCTGTACCGCACTGCTCTGAGATCTCCCTGTGGGGCGAAAACGCCTATTCGCTTGCTTTTCTCAGATCAGATGCTGAGAAGTCGTCACCTATCAGTCGCTCATCTTAACCTGCTCGGATGCATCCATATATGTCTGAAAAGCCGCCGCACGTGGAATTAATGAACCAGTCGGTTCAGGTTTTTACTAAGAATGGCATCTAGCGAGAAGCCGGATTTCATTGATTCTAAAGAGAAGGAAGTGCCCATCAGGTTGACTGCCGGTGGTGTTTCCAGTGGCGTGCTCTCGGACGAGCAGAATGAAAAACCTCTTGCCGAAGGGCCGGTCAGTCTTCCACCCGTTTCTCCTTCCGGCCAGTCGCAATCTCCGCCATCTTCTGATGCCATGTCGAAACAGCATTTAAAAAGTGAAAAGGAGAAATTGCCTGGAAAGAAGTTTAGAAGGCTTCCTGGTGGCTCGCTTGTATTTATCAGCCTGTTTGCCACTGTTTGCTTCTTCGGCAATCAAATCGATGAGTTTCGAAATCGCACGCTGGCTGATTTGGCAGGTCATATCTACGGCAGCGGCAGAGGTTTTATTGAAACAGTCGGCGACCTGGGACAGTCGCTCATGCTACACGGAAATCCTGACGGAGCAAAGGCTGTGTATGAGAAGGCTCTTGCCGGCCTTGTAAGCAAAGGTCGAGACTCTGGAGAAAAGGCTGCATATTTGCGTCTGAAAATCGCGCAAGTCGATTTTTACAGAGCTAATGCTATGTCGCGGCAGGCGTATTACCTTCGTGGAAAGGCCAGGCAGCAAGCTTATGACAAATCCTGGCAGCATGAGGCGCAAGCTAAAGCTACTGTGTCCAAAGCATTGGATTCGCTTGCTGAGCGACCATCACGAGCAAACACCGAATTGCCTTTTCTGCTCTCTTCTGTGGCTCAATATTTTGAATCTTGGTCTGATTATGAGATGGCGAAGAAGGTTAGAGAGAAGGCGCTAAGTCTCTGGCCTAGAGGTTGGAGAAACGGGCGCGCTTATGAAGCTGGGACTCTTGCTTTCGATTATCTGCTGACCGGCAATCCGGCTCGTGCAGAAGAGCATCTAAAAAGCAGCTTGACTTGGACCATGAGAAAGGGCGCTGTCACCAGCCAGAACGCCTGGAATCTCTCCATCCTGGGACGGTCTCAAGTTGACTTGAAAAAGTATATGGATGCCCAGATGAATCTGTCACATTCGCTGGAGATGTGGGACGAATTGAGAAGCTCCGAAGGCAACCTCGACATCGAGTATGCCAGGATTTATACGGATCAAGGGCGTATCAAAACAGCCCTGGGGGACAACAGCGCAGCTTTGAAATTGTTTGAGAAAGCGGAGGAAATTCTCAAGAAAAATCCCGATCGGACTTACGATACTTTGAGAAATCATTACATGAAGGCCAATTTGTACCGCGACATGGGCGAGTATTCCAAAGCGCGTGATCTTTACTCGCGTGTTATTTCAAAGTTGGACTCCGGTGACTATGGACCTGACCGCAAAGCTGTTATGAAGGATTGGGATCTTCTGCGTCGAATGTCTGGAGGTCGATAATGGCAGAGCTCAATGTAGTGGTCCCTTATAAATCAGTGCCACTGAAAGTGGTGTTTTCTTCGATGTGTGCTCTCTTTCCCCTCTGGGCTGTCATTGCACCAGCGATGCTGGGATTTCTCATCGGCAGAGCCTTCGCCTATCCAGGGGTAATTCCGCCAAACCTTGTTGTTATAGGCTGTACTACGCTTCTGTCGACAATGCTTTCCTGTATGGCACTGTCCGCGGTATCTGAGAATAATCGAATTCATATTTCCAAGGATGGTTTATGTTTTCCACCCTCCTTTCTTCCACGTTTGAATTTCAAACGCAATAGAAACTGGAATGAATTGCAAGCCGCCAATCTGGTCAAGGATGCCGGCTCTTACGGCGGCACTCTTCTTCTCAGCTTCGACAGCGGCGAGCATCTCAATCTTCCACTTCGCAATATCAAGGATTCCGATTTGGAGCAGCTGCTTCTGGGCGTGGAACTCTGGGGCAGCAAGTGCGATCGTTCGCCCGAATTGATTGAGTATCAGCGTTCATTGCAGAACGAGTCTAGAGGAATCGGTCAGAAGAGCTATACACAAATGTGGGAGGACGAACTGTCTCGGCGATTCGCTCCGACTACCTTCATACCGCTTGAGCCGGGCAAGAAGCTTCAGGGCGGTCGCATTGAAGTGGTGCGTCAGCTTGCTTTTGGTGGCTTGTCGGCAATATACCTGGCCCATCAGAATAAAACCGATCTGGTGGTTCTTAAGGAAGCGGTGGTGCATGCAAAGGCAGACCCGGAAGCAAAACAACAGGCTGAAATGCACTTGCAGCGCGAAGCAAAAATTCTTTCCACTCTCTTGCATCCCAATATTGCGCGCGTCCTCGATCACTTTGTAGAAGATGATCGACACTATTTGATTTTGGAGTATATAAGCGGACAGGACTTGCGCCAGTTCGTAAAGCAGAATCCTGATCAGGATATCGAAACGATTGTCGATTGGGCGATCGACGCAGCTACCATCCTCAGCTTTCTGCATGGCAATGAGCCGCCGATTATCCACCGCGATCTTACGCCGGACAACCTTGTTGTCCGCAATGACGGTGCTCTCATATTGATTGACTTTGGCGCTGCCAACCAATTTGTCGGATCCGCTACCGGCACTGTAGTCGGTAAGCAGGCTTATATTTCACCTGAGCAGTTGCGTGGAAAAACAGTTACTCAGAGTGACTTGTACAGTCTGGGCGGGACTATCTACTATCTTCTGACCGGACGTGATCCTATGCCTCTGTCCATCAGTCATCCGATAACTTTGCGTCATGACACTCCGGACGCACTCGATGAATTGGTTGCCAGACTCAGCGCCTTCGAACCGGAAGAGCGCATCCAGACCGCTGCCGAAGTAGTGGAAATGCTCAATCAGATCAAGCTTTCATTGTCCAGGGGCGTTATTGCTACAGGAGAGACTTCCTGATGGACGAGCGGCAAGACGAATTCTCCTCCGCTGGTCTAACGAGCCAGATGGCAGCAAAGGGGCGGATCTTTGATAACGAAGAGGCGGCACCGACCCCGGAGCTCAAAGTAGTCGACGGTGAAGGCAGTGCTCAATTACTGCCCACTAGCGCTGAGTCGCCAGTTGCCACCATAAGCGATATCGCCAAGGCGATGCCGTCCAAGCGGTCCAATTCGGAAGCGGAAGATTCCATAGAGCCATTGACCAAGCTTCCTCGCATCGGTTTCGGACTGCTTTATGCTCTTACGTTTTCTTTACTAATTGCAGCAACAACTTATTCTGTGCCAATTCTGGTTGCCCACGGCATGCCCCGAACTTTCTGGCTGGCAATGCCTGTCGTCATTTATTTTGCCTATTGCATGCTGCGTATGAGTGACATTGCTGCTTTGAAATTCAACTCTGCTGCTCCTCTGTCTTCGAGGACGGTCACTCTTATTTCTCTTATATCGCTGACTTTTTTCCCTGTCTTCGGTCAGACCTACCACTTCCCAAACCGGATGCTCGATCCTTTCTTCATTGTCTGGATGCTTGCTCAGATTGCCTGGCCCCTGCTCATTTCGCAGTCAATCGAAAAGACATTCAAGTTGCGTACTCTTGTGCTCGGAGTTGTTGCGGCATTGCCAATCTTTGCTGTTTCTACTCTCCCGGTTCTCTTTCATGAATACTACTTCTTCGTCCCTCTCTGGTTGATGAGCCAATTTGCCTGCGTCGTTTATTTGAGTACTCGACTGCGTCAGTTGTTCATCGATGATCTGAAAGTCAATGTCGCCAAATTGGCTTTGCAGCGAGCCAAAGTTTCCGGTGTCTCCAAGGATGACATTGTCGTCCGCTACAGACCCTATGCAGCTGTAGAGCGCTGGATAAAGCAGCGCTTTACCGGCGGAGAGCTGGTTAAGGGCATGCAACTTTTGCTGTTATGGATTTCTGTACCGGTAGTAGTGGTCGGACTTCTTGTCGGTCTGACCATGCTGGACAATCTTTTAGGGACAAATGTGGCCGAGACTGCTCATTTGCCAAAAGCCGCGGCTCAGGCGGCCGCAGCCATGAATAACGGTTTTCTCGGATTCTTTGTCGGTTTGGTTTTCTTGCTTATCAGCGTGCCTGCCATGCTGTATTTGAAAACTCCAACGCATTTGCTGTTCAACCGCTCCGGCTTGAAGTTTCTCTGGCGCCACGGCTCCTTGTCCTCTGATGGTCAGGAATTGAAATGGCAGAATTTGGAAGCGATTGAACTGGAAAGACCCCGTGGCTCGACGAAAGCTCTCGACCAGTTTCTTTGTTTCAAACCAAAGCTCGGGCACGTGCACAAGATGAAACTGAGCGCTTTCGATACGATAGAAGACCGCGAGAAGATTCTTGCCATGATTCGCCACTGGGCTCCCAATGTTCCTCGCCCTCCGGAAGTCGAGCAGTGTTTGGAACCTCCGGCCAATCACAGCTATACAGAGATGTGGTTGCAAGCGCTGGCGGCGCCGCCCAAGCGTGAACGCTTGAAACCGCTTGTAGATGGCGGTTCTGTGCAAGCCGGAAAGTATAGAATAATCAACCAGCTTGGAGTGGGCGGCCAGGGTGCAGCATATCTGGCTAATGACAATATCAATGAGCAAGTTGTGGTTCTCAAAGAATTCATTCTGCCTGTGCATGTCGATGTAAATGTGCGCAAGAGCGCTCTCGAGAGTTTCGAGAATGAAGCGCGAATTTTGAAGCAGCTGGACAGCCCTAATGTCGTTCAACTGATCGACTTTTTTGTCGAGGATCACCGAGCCTATCTCGTACTCGAGCATATTGACGGGATGTCTCTGCGAGAGCTGGTTGAGAAGAGTGGCGCCATGAAAGAATCGCAGGTGAAGGAGCTGGCTCTGCAGATGTGTTCCATACTCTCATATCTGCATTCTTTGTCACCGCCAGTAGTGCACCGTGATTTTACTCCCGATAATTTGATTTTGCAGCGTGACGGCACTCTCAAACTGATCGACTTTAACGTCGCACAGCAAGTAGAAGCGACTGTAACCGGCACCGTTGTCGGAAAACATGCCTATCTTCCACCTGAGCAGTTCAGAGGCATGCCTACCAGTCAGAGCGACATCTATGCCTGTGGTGCTACCTTGCATTTTCTTCTCACCGGTGCAGATCCTGAGCCGATATCGCAATCTCACCCGGGCAAAGCAGTTGCTGATTTGAGCGCAGGCATGGATCATATCGTCGCTCACGCCACTCAATTGGACACAGTGCAGCGTTATGAGCGCATTGACCAGATGGCCGACGAACTCAGAACAATGTCTTAGGTCTTTGTCCCTCTTGCAGGATCTTGAATTTTGCTTCTATTTTCGTTGTGCTGTGTGTCGTCGGCGTGCATAATGGAACAAAGGACCTCTTCGACATGAGAAAACATATGAGCCGGTCGACGCTTGCAAGCTTGATTTTAGCGCTGTCACTGGGCGTATCTCCCGTCAGGGCTGGAGATTGCGACCATGTCATAAACAGCAACGAGGCACGCACGGAAAATGCAATAACGGCTACCAAAATCCAGTGGGAGACTTCGCTGGAAAAGGCAAAGGCCAGGTCTGCCGCGTCGGGAAAGCCGATTCTCTGGGTGCACATGCTGGGTAATATAGACGGCTACACTTGATCCGCCGCCAACAGTTTGAGAGCCGGGTCGCTCTCTAAAGAACCGGTACTTTCCAAATTGCGCGACCGTTTCGTATGCGGTTACCGCAATATCATGAAAGACCCGTATTCCGGCAATTCTGGCATCCATCCGGCCACAGGACCGGCTGTGACGACCACCAACGGGGCAGGACCTCGCAATCTGCAGCTCTTTGTCATGGCTCAGGATGGCACGGTTGTGCATTGCATGCCCGGTTACTGGAATCCGAGCGATCTCAATGAAGAATTGGATTTCGCCGATCGCCTTCACCGAGTCTGGATGGATCGCTCCATTACCGAGCCTCAGAAAAAGGCTCTGTTTGCTCAAGAACAGTTGCGCCATATAGGCACGCATTCTTCAGAACTGGTCGCGCGCAGTGAACTGCAGGGATTCGACAAGCAGTTTTGCTATAAAAATAATGTCAGCGATGCCATCGCCAATGCCAGCCTGATTCCAGCCGACTGGCATGATGTGCCTAAGGAAGCCTTCAAGACCACTGACGTCATTCTGCACGAACGCATGGCCAAGCAGCCTTTCGTCAATTATTCCGCTTTCAATATCGCCAGTTTTGTTAATTACGGCAGCCATCATTACGACAAGCACGAGAAGGATCTCGAGCCTGAAACAATGGCAAATGTCCGCGCACATAATCTGCGGGATGTTTTGCATGAAACAGGCGATGCCCAGCCGAAAGCCAGAGTCGCAAACACAGCCGGTCGGCCTGCGACGGCTTATCCCAACGTGATTACCAAGCCGCGCGAAGTCGAAAAGACGATGGTCGATGGCTTCTGGGGTTATGCTCGCAAATCTGATTGGCCTAAAGCCGAGCGAGTCGCCAATTACATGCTGGAGAAACGTCCCGACAGTCCGAGCGGTCATGAGATGAAAGCTGTGATTGCCTATGGACGTGGACGCTACGCCGAGGCATATTTTCATTCATATAATGCGATCAAGATGGGTTCCAAGCACCCGACCATAGTGGGCATCTATCAAAAGTCGCGCACGGCAGCCGGCAGCGCCTCGAGATAGTCAGGAATTCAGGCGCAGACGCCGCAAATACAGTACGCCTACCATCATGTAGGCGCTGAATATGAGCGGCAAAATGTTGTATGGAAAAGCGGGAAGCGGGTATAGCGAGCCGACAAGAGCAAAGACTAGGACGGCTGCAGATGCACAAACTGTCGAGGCTTTCAGGAACGACAGCTGGTTTTGCTCTTTCAGTAATTTAGCTGCTGAAATGGACGTCGCCATGTATGCATAGATAAATCCGAAAGTGGCCAGCGTTCCCAACCAGCCGACTATATCCATGAGCGTGGTGTTCAGCGTCGAGAGCAGAACTGCGATGGTGAGGCTGATCGCCGATGAGATCCAGACAGCCACATGAGGCGTCTGATTTTCAGAGTGGCAATTGCTGAATCGATTATGTAAAAGACCGTCATGGCTCATTTTGAAAAGAGCGCGGGCTCCGGCATTCAAATTTGCCAGTCCGGCGGCAAAAAAGCTGACCATGATACCGGCATCGATGATGTGACCGAGAAGAGGCACGCCGACTATAGAACTCATCGAGAGTAATGGCGTCGAGCATTTATCCAGCGGGATAGAAGAGCCGTGGAAGCTCATCACCATGGCATAGGAGCTGACCATGAAGAAAGCGCCGCTGAAGATGACACTCTGCATAATCGCCCGGGGAATTGTTCTGAGCGGTTCTTTGGCTTCGGTCCCCAGCGATGCCGCGGACTCGAAGGCGACAAAGCCGAAGATTGCCATGACCAGACCCATTCTCACGTTCTCGAATTTGACGCCCTGGAGACTTAGCTGCTGCCAGTCAGGTGAAATGCCGTGCTGCCAGAGAGTCAAACCGACCACGAGCAGAATTAGACCGACAGAGAGTATTTCCAATTTCAGCATCAGGCTTGCCGATAGTTTTACATTTTTGTAAGCGACGAATCCCACGGTGAGGGAGGAGACGAGCATCATCAATTGGCTCGATATCTCTAGGTGCAAGCTGTGCTTGATGAGAGACCCGGCATAGAGCGCAAATTCGACGACGCAAGCCGCGCCGCAGAAGATGTAAGCAAAAAGAAGCGCCCAGCCGGTCAACATGCCGGCCTTTCTGCCCATCGATTGATTGACGAAAGAGTAGAGCGAGCCCGGGCAAGCTGACCTCGATGCAAATTCGTTGATGCAGCGCGCCGTAAAAAGAATTCCGACCGTGGCCAGCAGGTAAGACAGCCAGGAGCCGTTGCCGGCGAAGCTGAAGACGATGGGGATGAGCATGCCGGGGGTGGCGCTGGGCGCGATACCGGCAATAGATTGTGCCAGAGTTTCCAGCGGCGAGAGAACGCCGCGCTGCAATCCGACGCCTGTATGCGCTGGCGCTGTTTGAATAGTCTCGACGGAAACGCCTTCGGTGTTGAGCGCTTGCATTTAAGTCACCGGACAGGTCAGACCTGCAGGTTACCCCAAATATACTCGCTCAAGAAGGGTGAAACTACGAAGCGGCGGTAGCTGCTTGGGTTTCTTCTTCCTCAGCTTCAGCTTCGATTTCCTCGACTGGTTTCTCTCCCTTTCGGAATGTCAATCCATGCCCGTCCGGCGCCGCTTCGACAGTGATGGCGTCGCCGTCGCTAAAATCGCCTTGCAAAATATGCAGCGAAAGCGGATTCTCTATCTCTTTCTGAATCAAGCGTTTTAGCGGACGCGCACCGTACATCGGGTCGTAGCCGGTTTTGGCCAACCACTCCTCGGCACCTTCTGTTGCAGTCAGGACCATTTTTCGGTCGACCAGGCGGCGGTTGAGATAGGCCAGCTGGATGTCGACGATGCGCTTCAACTCTTCAGGTTTGAGGGCATGGAAGACGACGGTCTCATCTATTCGGTTGAGAAATTCGGGGCGGAAGTGTTCTCTCAGGGCTTCCAGCACCTTCTCTCGCATCTGCGGATAGCTGTCGTCGCCTGTGACGGCAGATTTCACCTGATAGTCGAGAATGTGTTGACTGCCTATGTTCGACGTCATGATGATGACGGTGTTTTTGAAGTCCACATGCCGTCCTCGAGAGTCGGTCAGGTGACCTTCATCGAGAACTTGCAGCAAAACGTTGAAAACATCGGCGTGTGCTTTTTCGATTTCATCGAAGAGCACGCAAGAGTAGGCGCGTCGGCGTACGGCTTCGGTCAGTTGCCCGCCTTCGTCGTGCCCGATATAGCCGGGCGGTGCGCCGATCAAACGTGCCACCGTGTGGCGCTCCTGATACTCGGACATATCGATACGCACCATGGCCTGCTCGTCATCATACAAAAACTCTGCCAGCGCTTTGGCCAATTCTGTTTTACCGACACCGGTCGGTCCGAGGAAAAGAAAGCTGCCGATTGGTCTGCCCGGGTCTTTCAGCCCGGCTCTTGCGCGCCTGACGCCATTGGCGACCACTTCGATTGCTTCTTCCTGTCCGATTACACGCTGGTGCAGGTGTTCTTCCAGGCGCAACAGCTTTTGCACTTCACCTTCCAGAAGTTTGGTCACAGGCACGCCCGTCCACTTCGAGATGATTTCGGCAATGTCTTCTTCATCCACTTCTTCTTTGAGAAGTCTGCCACCAGTTTTGGTGTTAAGCGGAGCTTCCGCCGCCTTCAGCTTTTGCTCGAGCTCTCGCAATTTGCCGTATTTGAGCTCGGCGGCCTTCTGGAGGTCGGTCGCGCGTTCGGCCTGTTCGATAAGAAGTTTTGTCGATTCGATATCAGCCTTCAAAGTTTGAATGCCGCTGATTGCTTCTTTCTCGGAGAGCCATTGAGCCTTCAATCCATCCGACTTTTCCTGGATGTTGGCGATTTCCCTTTCGATTTTTTCCAGCCGTTCTTTCGATGCACTGTCCTTTTCTTTTTTCAGGGCTTCACGCTCGATTTCCAATTGGATACGGCGGCGCTCGAGCTCGTCGAGCTCGCTGGGCATGCTGTCAATTTCGATTCTCATTCTGGCCGCTGCTTCGTCGACAAGGTCGATAGCTTTGTCAGGCAGCGAGCGATCGGTAATGTAGCGGTGCGAAAGCACAGCGGCGCTGACGAGAGCGGAGTCTTTGATGCGCACGCCATGGTGAACCTCGTAGCGTTCTTTCAATCCCCGCAGAATAGAAATTGATTCTTCTACAGAAGGTTCTTCGACCATTACGGTCTGGAAGCGCCGCTCGAGGGCCGGGTCCTTTTCCACGTGCTTTCTGTATTCATCAACAGTAGTGGCACCGATACAATGCAATTCACCACGGGCGAGCGGTGGTTTGAGCAAATTGCCCGCATCCATCGAGCCCTCGCCACTCGATCCTGCACCGACTACGGTGTGCAACTCGTCGATGAAAAGAATGATCTCGCCTTCTGCCTCGATGACCTCTTTAAGAACAGCTTTTAAGCGCTCTTCGAATTCACCGCGATATTTAGCGCCGGCGATGAGAGAGCCCATGTCCAGCGCAATTAGTTTTTTGTCTTTCAAGCCTTCCGGCACATCGCCCTTGGTGATACGAATGGCCAGCCCTTCGGCAATAGCCGTTTTACCGACACCAGGCTCTCCAACCAGCACAGGATTGTTTTTCGTCCTTCTGGACAGCACCTGCATGACGCGGCGAATCTCTTCGTCTCGTCCGATTACAGGGTCGAGTTTGCCTCGTGCCGCAGCCTCTGTGAGGTCTTTTCCGTATTTGGCCAGAGCTTCATAAGTGGCTTCCGGATCCTGGCTTGTCACTCGTTGTTTGCCACGAATTTGCGTCAAGACACTCAAGATCGCTTCGCGATTAGCACCATGCTTTTTGAGAATACTGCCGGCTTGCGACTTGATGTCGTCGGATATCGCCAGCAGGATATGCTCGACACTTATAAACTCATCTTTGAGCTTTTCTGCTTCTTTGTTTGCCGATTCAAGCAAGCGCATCAATTGATGAGAAACATGAATCTCGTCTTTCTGGGTCGTGACAGCCGAGCCTTTCGGTTGATTCTGCAGGTACTGGCTGACGTCTTCGATAATTTCTTTGGGGTTAATATCAAGCCGTTCGATGATTTTCACGGCAACCCCGTCTTCCTGCTCCATCAAAGAGAGCAGCACATGCTCCGGCGTGACCTGACTATGGCCAAAGCGCGCTAATAGAGTTCTGCAATTGGTGATCGCTTCTTGCGCTTTATGCGTGAATTTCTCAAGGTTCATAAAAACCCCCGCTGCTCAGATATTCAAAAAACCGTTGCGTCAAACCGCCTGTGGGACGTTTGACTTTTTTGCCGCCACAATTTGATTATGGAAGCTTTACTTAAGGCCTGTTCATTTATCCACAATTTATTTATAAGCCCCGATAAGCCGTCTCTTGCACGCGTAAGCGACGAAGTGCTTTCTTTTTCGGGACTGTGACGCACTTGGAAAGCTGCCGGGGATTATTCCAAAACCGATAAAAACCACGTCGAATCCTGCTACAAAGGGGGCTTAGGGCTTAAACTATCTACTTAGCGAGTAGAGTTGCAAAGTTAATAGGATGCAGGAGTTCGAGGAAGACTATTACGCGATCCTCGGCGTTGAGGAATCCGCTTCTCAGGAGGAGATTCGCAAGGCCTATCTGGCGCTTGCTAAAAAGCTCCATCCTGATCGTTTTCCCAATGACCCGGAAAAAAGGACAGTCGCCCAGAGCGAGTTTGCGAGGGTCTCCCGCGCTCATGACATAGTCAGCGATGCCGAACGCCGGGCCGAATATGACGCGGTCCGCCTTCTGACTCGCAAGAGACATTCTCAAAACAATTTAAGTGCTATAAGCCCGGACGCGCCAGCGAACCCGGACAGTGCGCAGAGCGATACTCCACTCAATTCGACAGGCAACTTTCAGATTCCCGGGAACGAATCTGAAGAAGAGAACATCAATATCAAATGGGCGAATAAACATTTGAGTCGGGCGGACGATTTATTCCGCAGGCGTAATTACAAAGAAGCGGAAACCGCCCTCAAGGAAGCTATTCGATTGGTACCGACTGACCCTCGGTATCACAACAAGTTGGCTGAGGTCTACCTGGCTAGAGGCTGGAAAACACTTGCGATGACGGAAGTGCAGTCGGCTCTCAGAAACGATCCTAAGAACGCAGAAGCGAAAAATTTGGAAGCAAAGGTAAAAGCACTTGCGCGCGAAAAGGCTCAAACTCAGCAAATGCAGAGACCCAAAAAGAGCTTTTTCGAGCAACTCAAAGAGATTCTCACACGCAAGCTTTGAGCCTTGTCCGGAGAAATTTGTTCGATGATGACCTTGCTCACAGCAAGAAGCGAGAAAAATCGGCTGAGTAAATCTCAGGTCTTCTCTTGGTGCTTATCAGCATTGTTGGTTGTGGCACCGATATTGGTGCCAAGTACGGCCGTTGCTCAAGAAAAAGATAAAACCACTGGTGGTGCCGAAGGGGCCATCTCGGATAAATCGGTCGACAATTCGGCTTCAAAAAGCACTGCCGACGCATCGGCTGCCAGCGTCAATGGCAAAGTGTTGAAGGGGTCGGCTACACATGACGTAGACCGTTCACCAATTCTCGATGGCGTTGTTCAGACAATACCCCCGGGTGTGGACGTCAATCTTTCTTTGAATTGCTTTTTGAATTCAGAACTCAGTCAGGTGGGTGACGAATTATTCGCCCGCGTATCTATAGATGTGAAAGACGGCAGTAAAGTCATGTTGCCCGAAGGCTGGTATATACGCGGGCTTGTCACCGATGCCGCCGGAAAGAAGCGACATTCTCGCGACGGATATATCGAAGTTACATTCGATAAGTTGATCAGCCCGGACGGCGAAATTGAACTTCAATTTCCAGCCAAATTCACGACCAAGGACAACACTCTAAAGTCAGTCGCCAAAGTGGCAATGATAGACACTGCTATGGTCACCAAAGGGGCTCTCAAAGGCGGTTGGCTGGGAATCAAGTACGGTGGTATTCCGGCTGCCATAGCTTCTTACGGTATAGTCCCTGGTTCGACCGCAGCCGCCGGTGCCGCCTGGTACGGCTATAAGGCGCTGCGCCGAGAAGGCGAAATCAGAGGCTTTTCGCCCGGAGAAGTAATCAAACTGAAGACAGCCGAACCGATTACTTTGCCCGGTTTCAACGTCAAAGCTCTGCCCTCATACAAAAAGGCACCACCTCTGCGCGGTGCGGTCATCAACATCAATAAATGCTGGTTCGCACCGGATGAGAGAGACAAGAAAGCGCAGCTCCTGAAGGTCGATTTCACTTTCGTCAACGAGACCAAGAGAACCTACAGTTTCAGAGATTTCATCGTTACGACCAATCTGGGACAGCTCTATTACCCCGAGTTTGCCTCGCCTTCGAATTATGCTCAGCTCAAGAAAACGATCCCGCCAAACACTCAGCAGCAGGGGATTGTTACGTTTAACGTCGATAAAGGCAAGAGTGAATACTATCTAATATTGATAGATGAGTCCCGCAGAGAGCTTTCCCGGGCCTTGATTAAATAAGGCCACGGTTTTCCCCCCTGAAAACTGGATCTGAAATTGAAATCGTACTAATATACTCCTGTTGATTAGATCAAAACCTGATGTAGTCGAGTTTATATCCTCTATATAAAAAGAGGATCAGGATCAAGATCTATATAAGGTCTGGTTAGGCAGGTTGCAGTTCTCTGGCAGGGAGCCGCAGGGGGATATCGATGAAAGCCCACTTGACTCAAATGCTGCAGTCTTTTCACGGCACGTCCCGTAACCGTCAGGTTGAAGGACAGCTGAGAAAGATGCAGGGCCAGATTGTTCAGCTCGAGCGCAGCGTCAAAGAGAAAGAAAGAGAGATTGATAGGCTAAGGCATCAGCTCTCCAACTCCGATGCTCGCTTACAAGAGCTTATGGGTACGGATGTGCTGACGAATCTACCGAATCGCCACATCTTCAAAGAGCACCTCACCCATTCGATGAAGCGCGCTTTGAGGCTTGGATATTCGTTGTCTCTGATGCTGATAGATATCGATCACCTTCGCGATATCAATCTTCGTTATGGGCACGAAGTTGGCGATGAAGTGCTGATTGAGGTCGGCAAAATATTGAAGAGTTCGGTGCGTGAAATCGACATGCCTGCCCGCTGGGGAGGCGAAGAGTTGGTGACCGTACTGCACGAGACGGACGCCGAGGGCGCCATGGTAGTGGCTGAGAGAGTTCGCAGAAGAATCTCTATGCTGGAAATCAAGGATCCTAAGACGGGCAAACCGATTAAGATCACGGCAACTCTGGCAGTGGCCAGCTACCCACAGCACAGCAACGATCCGCAAGGCTTGCTGGAAGCTGCATGCGAAGCGCTGATCATGGCGAAAGATAAGGGCTGCAATAACGTCCTTACCGCTCAAACTTAAACTTCAACTACTGTTTCAACTGATTGACAGAATATTGGCACTGTATGTGGTGCTGGTTCATTTGTCGTCGACTATCGCATCGGCTTCGATCTCAACGAGCATGTCTGCTGATATAAGGCGGCTCACCTGCACCATCGAGGTTGCCGGACGAATGTCGCGGAAGAATTCACCGTGCGCTTCGCCTACGGCTTGCCAATCGCGCTCGATGTCGACGACATAGATGCGGGTGCGAACCACATCGGCAAGTGATGCTCCCACGGCGGCCAGTCCTTTTTCGATGTTTTGCATGGTCTGCAAGGTCTGTGCATGTGCATCTCCCTTTCCGACCAGCTGGCCTTCCTCATTGGTTGCCGTCGTGCCCGATACGCTTACATGCGAGCCCATGCGTACGGCGCGTGAATAACCGACAATCGGCTCCCACTTGGTGCCGCTGCTATAGTTGACTCTTTCCATTTTGTCCTGCCTTTTCTTTTTTGCAGAGTAGTTTTAAAAACATTGGACCGGACCTAAAAAGATCCGATCCAGATGAATTTCGAATTTTAGTTTCGAAAGCAGTCTTCTCTGCGAAGACTATTTGACGTCCAAAAGTTCAACATCGAAAACCAATGTTGCATGTGGAGGAATTACTCCACCGGCGCCTCTTGCTCCATAACCAAGTTCCGGCGGAATGGTCAGTTTGCGTTTGCCGCCAACTTTCATCGAAGCCACTCCTTCGTCCCAGCCTTTGATTACTTCGCCGCGACCCAATGTGAATTGAAAGGGTTGTCCGCGATCGCGCGAGCTGTCGAATTTCGTACCGTCTGTGAGCCAACCCGTGTAGTGTACGGATACTCTCTGACCTTGACGCGGAGCTGCTCCTTCGCCAACTTGGTCGTCGTTGTATTTCAATCCACTTGGAGTTGTAACTTCTTGAGTCAACTTTTTTTCTCCTTAAATCAGGTCCACAATGATTTCTAATTTGGTTTTTCAGTATGAAACTACTGCACGCCCAATAGCTCAACATCGAACACGAGAGTGGCATTCGGAGGAATTACCGGTGGCATGCCTCTGGGGCCATATGCGAGGTCCGAAGGAATAGTGAGTTTGCGTCTGCCGCCAACTTTCATGGAAGCCACGCCTTCATCCCAGCCCTTAATTACTCTTCCTTGTCCCAAAGGAAACTGGAATGGCTCTCCTCGATCGCGCGAGCTGTCGAATTTTGAGCCGTTGGTGAGCCACCCGGTGTAGTGCACTGTCACTGTTTGACCTTGACGTGGCGAGGGACCGTTGCCGACCACAACGTCCTGATATTTCAAGCCGCTTGGAGTTGTTACTGCTTGAGCCTGAGCTATTTTATTTTTTTCTTTCGAAAAGAGACCCTTCGCTTCCATTCCTGTTGCCGGAGCAAAAAGAATAGTAAGCAGAGCGGCCAGTGTCGCTAATTTCTTTGAATTGATTTCGGTCATGTTATGCGCCTTTTCACTGACTCGGAATACGTTTTGATTGGCGTCATTATAGCTGCCATGTAAATTTGATGCCTGTTGTCATTCGGCTTTAGGAAGACTAAATTGCTCCCGGCAAAAAACTGGCAAGGTTAGTTTGTCGGCGCCCGTCTAGCGTGTATCCTTAGGTTACGGCGCTTCGAGTGCGCAGACCAGGCTCGATGCTACAGACATTTCAAGGGATCCCCCAATGACCAGGTTGCTCCTTGTTGACGATCACGAAGAGACCCGCATTAAGGTCCGAGAGCAGTTGGCCCAGGGCGGATTAATCAAAATCGTCGGTGAGGCGGCTACCTCTGATGAAGCATGGAGGATGGCCAAAGAGCTTCTGCCCGATATGGTTTTGCTAGATCTGCATTTGCCGGGTTTTATACAAACACACGACCTCATCAAAAGGCTGGTCTCTCTTCGCAACGGCAAAGTACTTGTTTTCGCCAGCCAGAGCAAAGCCGCAGAAGTCCAGGGTCTGCTCGATAGCGGCGCCTCCGGCTACGTAATGAAAGACGACCCACCGGCTCTGCTCCGGATGGCTATTGTCATGGTCCAGAAAGGCAATAACAACGTTTTGACGCCTAGTTTGCCGCGCCATATTACACACTTGTCACAAGACGAGCGTCACATTCTCACCTACATAACTATGCGCGGAAAACTAAACAAAGCCGCAGCAAGAATGGGGCTGACCGATGAGGAATTCAACGAGCACATTGAATCTCTCGTGCAGAAATTAGAGCTCGAAGATGCCGACAAACTGGTCAAATGGGCTAAAAAGCACGGGTTCCAGGTTTGAGCCTAGTGGGGATTTACAAAAGGCGTGATTACTATCAGGCCCATGAGCAAGCTGCCGAAAATTACAGCGCACAGCTCGAGCGAAGAAAATGCTTGTCTGACAAGAGAATCCGGCGGCTCGTGCTGTTTCCAGTATTGATTGAGCCAGTGCTGAGCTACTGCCATCGGTATAAACGATGTTAAGCACAGCAAAAACAGTGTGGACGGTAGCTTTCCAAGCCCGTACAGGGCGATCATTGCCAGAAGAAGCAAAGCGGCTGTAATTCGGGGATGCTGAGCGCGATACGAAGTCTTATTCGAATCGAGCAGGGCTATCTGGCTGAACAGTTGAAAAGCAAGAAATAAATTCAGGAGGGGCACGAACATTCCGATAGTCAATAGAATCGGGTCTTTGCCCTTGACTCCGTTCAACTCGTCCGAGCCGTTGTAAGCAACCAGGCGCTCGTCTGCGCTTTCCTCGCCGGCGGCTAGTTTTTGCGCGTGTATGAGCAGCGACCAATTCTTCGCGAACCAGAACGGAGAATAGGCGGCCAGAGTGAGGATGTGCAGAACTATGACATGCCAAACGGGCTGCCGGCGCGACTCTTGCAAGTACGCTGCTTCTTCTTTCTTCTCTGTGACAGAAGTAATGACCAAAACTCCGCTTGAAGCCAATTTTGTGCACAAATTGCCTGTGCCAGACGGTATTATAATCGTCAGCCAAAGGACGTTCGGGTATCACCCCACAAGACACGCCGTGGCTGAAGCTTTGAAACGGCGCCCTTCTTGGCGACGTTGGCTTAAAAACTGTGAGCTGAAGCTTTCACTCGAGGGGAAGATAAATGGTTAATTCGGTCATACTTGTCGGACGAGCTGGTCGCGATCCTGAAATGCGTTATTTCGAGTCGGGTCGTGTCAAGACCACTTTCAGTCTGGCTGTGAACCGTCCTACAAAGGACAAGGAAACCGACTGGTTTGACATCGAGATCTGGGGGCGTCAGGCTGAAATTGCTGGAGAATATGTTCGCAAAGGCAGTCTCATCGGCATCGAAGGCAGACTCGATTTCAGCAAGTGGACCGATGACGGCGGCAACAAAAATGTACGCCCGACTATCAACGCCAACGGCTTGAGACTGCTCGGCAGCAAGCGTGATAACGAAGCACATATGTCGATGTCCG
>CAZBOX010000028.1:0-33732 GCA_964493595.1 uncultured Candidatus Obscuribacterales bacterium
CATGGAACTTCGCAAGCTCGCCTGGCAGCAAAGATGATTTCGTCTCCCGGGGATGAAGGTGCCAGCTTTGCCCGTGCTGTAGACTCTATCCTCGGCCCAGCTTAACTTTTCAGTCTTTTCGCAACCCAATGCACCGAAAGAGCGAGCGCCATTTCTCTGCGCCCGCTTTTTCAGGCCAGGCAAGCAATACACATAGATCAAACTCGAATCGTTATCGATTCGAGTCTGGGAATTCTATGAGTCCGAGATTGTTGTCAACTACCGGTAATTCGGGTTTCTTCTCAGGACCTGTGGCATGCGCTGGTTATGCCAGTACTGTCTTTGCTCGCAGGGACTACAGCCACGTGGTGGCTCCGCCCTGTAGGGCTCCTGATAATAGTCCGGACGATAGGGCTGAGGCCTTACATATTCACGGGTGTCGTTCCACTGATAGTAGTCGCGGTCTCGACCCCAATTATTTTGGTTGTCCAGCTGGGGGCGAGCCCAACCCCTACCCATAAATATGTTTACGACGCCGCCAGGCTCATTGATGATCATGGGCATTCTTTGCGGATACGACTCATAATCGCAAGGAGGCATCGGTCTGGGCATCGGACGCTCTTCCGGAGGGCAAGGGCGGCGCACCGGGTACTCCGGCTCAGGCAGAGGCTCGACGCGAATAGGCGGCTCTTGCCTCACCGGTGGTTCCACTCTTACTGGTGGCTCGACTTGTACCGGAGGCTCTTCTTGCCTTGGGCAAGGGATTTTGAGTTTCCACTTCTCGCTCATGAAGTCGCGATTGCAATCGAGACTCTTGTATCTGTCATGATTTGCTTCAACAATGGCGTCCTGCATGGCTCGCAGAGAGTCTTTGTTGACTGCCGAGCCCTGTCCTCTCAGTGCACGTTCGGCGACAGTCGAGAGGCTGTCACCCCACTGAACTTGATACATTCCATTTTGATCTAGTTCTAGCGGCTTTGATCTCTGCACTTGCGAGTCTCGAGCCCATTGCTGAGCTCTCGGAGTCGATAGTTCATAGTCCGGTCTAAAATTGCATGCTGCGGAATCTTCTGGAGAAGAGCTTGTTTCGCAGTTACGCCATGCGCCATTTTCTGTGCTCATTTTCAGTCCCTTAATTCAGCCGCTGGACACGGGGTCCAGTTACTTAAGGAGTAGGTTGCGAGAGGGAAGGGCTTGCGCCCGCTTGGAGGTATTAAATAGCGAGCGGACCAATTTGCCTATGGTGGTTTTCCCCCTCAAGAGAGCGGTTGTTACGCTTCGAAATAATTTGCTTTACGCAAATTGCCCAGCGGGCGGACAATTTGGCAGTTGCCAGCAAGTTCCAAACGCTCGAGGATTTATTTGTGTTTTCCGGAATCGTAGAAGAAGTCGGTCAAATAACCGAAATCACCCAAACTAATGACGGCTGCCGCCTGACCATCGCCGCGAAGAAAGTCGTAAATCCAGTCAGTCTGGGAGATTCGATCTCTGTAGATGGAATTTGTCTGACAGTCGTCAGCTTCGATTCCAATTGCTTTTCAGTAGAAGCTGTCTTGGAGACGATGCGCCGCACTAAGTTGGGTGAGAAAAAAGTTGGCGACGGCGTCAACCTTGAGCGCGCTGTCACTCTCAATGACCGCATGGGTGGTCATCTTGTCACCGGCCATATCGATGCGGTTGCAACCGTTTCGAAAGTTGATGAGGATGGGTTTTCGAAACTGATTACATTTGAATTGCCGGGCGAACTGGCGCCCTTGTTTGTTCCTAAGGGCTCTGTCACTGTAGACGGCGTCTCTTTGACAGTTGTTGACTGTCCCGTGCCGGCAGCCGGAGACAACCTCTATTTCAGCGTGGCTCTAATTCCTCATACACTTGATGCCACTACATTTAAGTCTCTTAAGCCTGGCGTGAAGGTCAATATCGAAACCGATGTAATCGCACGCTACGTGGCTCGCTGGCTCGAGCCTCATCTCGACGAGAAGCTTAAGAAAGTGGCGGCGAAGATATCTTCCAGCGTCGCAAAGGGATAGACTTTGGGTGGGCTTGAAAACAGTATCCGGGCGACATGAGGCGAAGATAATGAAGGCAGAATTTGAGTCGGCAAGGCTGAGTTCCGATGCTTTAGACGAAGAGCCGATTTTCGATTCTATTGAAGATGCGCTCGATGATATTCGCCAGGGTAAATTTGTCGTCGTGTCGGATGACGAGAGTCGCGAAAATGAAGGCGATCTGATTTGCGCAGCCGAGCTTGTTACGCCGGCTATGATCAATTTCCTTGTCACCGAAGCGAGGGGCTGGGTCTGCCTGGCGCTTACTCAAGAGAAGGCTCAACAACTCGAGCTGCCGATGATGGTGGACAATAACACCGAATCGCAGTCCACGGCTTTTACTGTCACCATTGATGCTGATACCAAATTTGGTGTCACTACTGGCATCAGCGCCTACGATCGCGCAACTACTATCAGAGTGGCTGTCGACTCGATGTGCAAAGCATCCGACCTGCGCCGCCCGGGGCATGTCTCACCTCTCATCGCCAAGCCCGGTGGAGTTCTTCAAAGAGCCGGACACACTGAAGCGGCTGTCGACCTGGCCAGGCTCGCCGGCCTCAACCCTTCCGGCGTCATCTGCGAAATAATGAATGAAGACGGCACGATGGCGCGCGTTCCGCAATTGCGAGAATTCTGCAAGAAGCACGGGATCAAGTTTATAAACATTGCTCAATTGATCGCCTACCGCTTGCATCGCGAACGTTTTGTAGAGAAGGTGGCGACCGCAGAACTTCCCTCTGCCTATGGCACTTTCCAGGTACATGCCTATCGCAACAAAATTGATGGACAGGAGCATCTCGCTTTCGTCAAGGGCGATCTTACCGGCAAGCAAGATGTACTGATTCGTGTCCACAGCGAATGTTTGACCGGCGATGTTTTCGCCAGCCTTCGCTGCGATTGCGGTCCTCAACTAGAAGCGGCGATGGCAATGATTGCCCAGCAGGATGCCGGGGTGCTTGTCTATCTCAGGCAGGAAGGCCGAGGTATAGGATTGCTCAATAAAATTCGCGCCTATCAATTGCAGGACACAGGTCAAGACACTATCCAGGCGAATGAGTCTCTTGGATTCAAACCTGATTTGAGAGACTATGGTGTCGGCGCCCAGATTCTCTGCGACCTTGGACTTACTTCGGTGCGCATCATCACTAATAATCCGCGCAAGATTGTCGGACTGGAAGGATATGGTCTTACCGTCAGTGACCGCGTCGGATTGCCGGCTGCCTGCAACAGCCACAACCTGCAGTATCTGCTCACCAAGAAAGAGAAGATGGGCCACTGGCTGGAAGGGCTCGATAAGAACTGGCAAGAGAAGACTACACCAGAAGGTTTTTCATTAGATTCAATCGCCGGTGACAGCGCCGCTCAGTAAAGTCAAAGGAGAATTTCATGCCACGCCACAATGACGGTTCCGCACCGGACAAGGGAAATTTCAATTCAGATGCGAAGCCACGCACGGTGGAAGGCCGGCTGATCGCCACGGGGCTTAAATTCGGCATTGTCGTCAGCCGCTTCAATGATTTCATTACCGAGCGCTTGCTCGATGGCTGCCTCGACACACTGCGTCGCCACGGTGCAGACATCAGCGACGTTGATGTGATGTGGTGCCCTGGAGCTTTCGAAATCCCGCTGGTTGCGAAGAGCGCCGCCGAAACCGAAGCCTACGACGCCATCATCTGCTTAGGAGCAGTTATTCGAGGTGCCACTCCACACTTCGATCACGTAGCCGGTCAAGCTGCCTCCGGTATCGCTCGCGTCCCTCTCGATACAGGCGTTCCGACCATCTTCGGAGTTCTTACTGTCGAGTCTATCGAACAAGCAATTGAGAGAGCCGGCACCAAAGCAGGCAACAAAGGCGGCGAAGCTGCTCTGGCTGCAATTGAAATGGTCAATTTGATCTCTTCAATCAAGACCAATCACGCTGTCGCGAAATAACTGCGTCAGTTCTATTGCGGAACTTTCCGAAGAGAAAGCAAGAGTCTCGTTGGCATACGCCTATGTTCGTGAGCCGAAATAACGGGTTAGTGCGCTTCTTGCAATTCCAGAATTTGCTGCTCGGCGAGCGGATGTTCTTTCAGGAATTGCTCGATCGTGTTGGCCACTTTGAGAGCATGGAGCAGCGGTCCTTCCACTTCGATCTCTCTTAAAAGCAGGGCTCGATGCATGGGCAGTTTGCTCTGAATCATCTGCGACATCGTCTTGGATGTGAGGTGGAAACAGATGCGAGGACGCTCATCCTCAGGGTCAAAGCGTTCTACAACCGCTTTGCCTTTGCGGGCTCTCAAAATCCAGCCCAACCCATCTGCATCCTTGATGATAAAACCGATAGTGGTACCGTTGGAGGTGGCGCGCTTGAGAAGCCCTTCATCGAAATGAAGAGGGATAAATTCTTCAAAGTAATACGCAGCCAGGCGCTCCGTGAACTTGAATAACTTTCTCTTTTCCTTGTCCTGTGGCACGCCCCAGCCGCTCAAAGCAGCCTTTTCGGCGACATGTTGGAAATATTGATTGTCGATTCTTGCGCGCGGAATTCCATAACGTCCAGCTACTTCAAAGAGATTTCTTGTTTTGACTTGCAAATTGTCGTGGAGCATTTTGCGCAGCACTCCCGGCAAGTTGAGAGAGTCCTTCTCGCTCTCGACCACCGCATTGAAGCCCATTTCGGAGGCCAGAGCTGTCAGCCACTCTCTATTCAATGTTGCTTCTGTGGAAACTAAATTCAGTACGCGCGGTCTCGATTCGTCTTCCAGATAGCGGCAGAAAGTATTGACCACTTGGTCCGAGGGTGAGAACCAGAGCGTGTAGTCTGGATTGTATGAGACCTTCAAATCACCATTTTCACGATGGTTGCCGCTGTTGTTCTTCGACTCATGGTGCTTGTGGAACATCGCTAATTCTCTTATCAGAGTTAGCGGTCCGGAATAATTGACGAAGTCCGCAGACTGAGAATCAGGAGAAATCAGAGGCAAGCGAATCAAGTACCAGGGAGCTTCCGACTTGTCGAGCGCTTCCATAACCTTGTTCTCGTACTGCTGGCAAATACTTTCGAAATGACTGGTCGGCTTGCGGCGCTCGAATTCGCAGTCTTCCGGCACGACACCGTCTGCTTGTACGCCGCCCCAGATAGAAGAAACGACAAATATTGGTTGTTCCTTGAAATACTTCAGCAGAGCAGGCAACTCGGTGGCCGCCCAGGGCGCTCTTGGCACTCTCGGTTCGTCGAAATTCGGCGGCAAGCCGCAGAAGATCACCGCATCATATGTGGTGCCTTGTTTGCCACCTTCGGCCTGGTCGATGAATTTGATTCTGTCCTGGAATGTGCGAAAACGTTCGCGACCGCCAAAAGCTTGCTCGAGAGCACCGCGCGCAGAGGAGCGCAAGTCCAGCGGCGACAGGCTGAAGAGATTGAGCGACGACTTGGTAGGTATGTGCACTGTCCAGCCGCGCGTCACCATGCTGGCCGCGAGCGGTCCGGAAAAGCTTGATACAGGACCCCATAGATAGGCTGTTTTGTGGTTCGCTGGAGTCATTGGTCCGATTGAGCCTCAAATAAAGTGAGCCGGCAGGGAGTATCAGCTGTTCATGTCAGGACGGAAACGGTTACACCGGCAGTCCACTTAAAAGGTGGGCAGCATGAAATTGAAACCTAAATGGTAGCAATTAAAGGAATGGCATGCCAGCTTGTTAAGCCTTTGCCGCCGCTTGACTAAAGGAATTGATATACGGTCTACCTTGGCAAGGGGTTGGAGAAGTCCATCCCCGCCTCAACAACCATGGTACCTGCGAATTCGTCGCCTTTCCTCAAGCTGTCCGGGCGTTTCCAGGCTCTATAACATTCCATTGGTAAAACGACCGCCACATATATCATTCCGACAATCTGAATCAGGCTGGTGACAGTGTCATGCACCATCTTGTGAGCGGTTTGCCACCATGGGAAGGGTAGATTGACCAGCTGCAGAACCTGGAGGATTACCTGAACCAATAGAAGCACGATATAGGGTGCGCAGAGAATGATATTGCGCTTGAATGATTGAGCCACGGTGCACGGTCTGCCGGTGCGCGCGTCTACCACTTGCAATCCCATCAGGTTTTTGCCGAAACCGCGACCATTGAAGAGGCAGTCTCTGAAGAGCAGCACCACCGGCATAGCCAGCGACGTGTTGAAAAACTGGCTCATGAAAGGGATGAATGTCATGGGCACTGAAAGTATCACGCCGATAAAATAGGCGCAGACAAAATCAATCAAGAGGGCGCCGGCACGCTTGCCCGGCTCGATGCGCACAGCCGCGCTGCTCTCCTGGTCGTTGTCTTGATACTGATCCTGCCACTGGTCTTGCCCCTGGCCCTGCCATTGGCCTTGACCCTGACCCTGCATCCCCTGCTGATTGGGAAACGGTGCAGGGTATTGGCTTTCTTCCTGCTGATAATTTTCGTTCAGGTAGCCGCGATTATTCGCTCGCTGCCCCGGCTGCGGGCGGCCCATCGGTCTGCCAGGCTGCTTCTCAGGGCCACCACCTCGGTTGCCAAAGGATTTCATTTGTACTTCCTTCCTTCTGGGTGTAGCTGAGACCTGGCAATATTGAGCATTTAGCGCCTTTTCGGCTGTTCTAATAATACCTAGTTCCGGCACTTTGATGAGGATAGCTCATAACTAAGCTTCCCTCTCTTGGTATCTATACCCGTTATTGATGAGAGATTCTGCTTTCTTGCCTCAAGCTTCTCGGGAAATTGAACAAATAGTGATAGGTTCAAGCTTCAGCCTTCATGAAATGTACGATTAAATTGACTCGCCGACTCGCTCATGACAGCGACGAGGCTGCATTTACTCGAGAGGATCGCTGAAAATGGTTGAGACAGTAATCGTAGACGGTTTGCGTACCCCATTTGGAAAGCTGGGCGGAGCGCTTAGCACAGTACCGGCAGTGGATCTGGCTGCCAACCTGATAGCTGAGCTGGTGAAGCGCAACAAACTTAAGGGTGAAGCAGTCGACGAGGTCATTCTTGGGCAAGTCGTTCAAGCCGGCTGCGGGCAGATTCCCTCCCGCCAGGCTCTTTTGAAGGCAGGACTGCCGAATACCTGCGAATCAACGACGATCAACAAAGTTTGTGCTTCCGGTATGCGCGCGGTCACCCTCGGCGATTTGAGAATACGCGCCAATGACGGTGAAATCATTATTGCCGGCGGCATGGAATCGATGAGCCAGGCTCCTTATTTTGTAGACGCGAATGCGGCACGCTTCGGCAAGAGAATGGGCCATGTGCAGTTTCAAGATTCCATGATTCACGATGGTTTGGAATGCCCGGTGCAAAACGTTCACATGGCAGTTCATGGCGCCAAAGTCGCCGAAGAATTCGGCATTACTCGCGAAGATCAGGATGCCTGGGCATTGAGAAGTCATCTCAAATCGCTTGAAGCCATCAAGGAAGGTCGTTTCAACGACGAGATTCTGCCGGTTTCCGTCAAAAAAGGCAAAGAAGAAAAGAGTATCTCTGCTGACGAAGGCCCGCGCGCTGACACGAATCTGGAGGCGCTCGCCAAGCTGAAGCCTGTTTTCTACGACAAAGGTACAGTCACTGCGGGTAATGCCCCAGGTGTAAATGACGGCGCTGCCGTTTTGCTCATCATGAGCGCAGATAAAGCGAAAGAACTCGGTTTGAAGCCTCTGGCAAAAATCGTCTCGCACGCTTCTATCGGTCAGGACGTTCCTTACCTGGCGACGACTCCGGCATTGGCTACTGAAAAGGCATTGAAGAAAGCCGGTCTGGAAGCCAAAGATCTCGACTTGATGGAAATCAACGAAGCATTTGCTTCGGTTGCTCTCAAGTCGATGCGCATGCTCGGAATTCCTGAGGAGAAAGTCAATGTCAATGGCGGAGCCATTGCTCTCGGACATCCAATTGGAGCCAGTGGAGCCCGTATTCTTCTTACGCTGGCAATGGAGATGAAGAAGCGTGGTGCCAAACTCGGCGCTGCAGCAATTTGCTCCGGCACCGCTCAAGGCGATGCTGTCATCCTTTCTCGCGAAGGGCTCGACTAATCAGTCAATTCGAAACAGGTATGAAATTCGCAAGAGTTTCATACCTGTTTTTTCATTTCAGGGCCTGAATATGGAAATTTCCGCATATCTCGAGCAAACCTGTTCATTCGCCGGTGAGGTTATTTAGGTGAGCAAACAACTGAATCTCGACGTTCGTGAAACTATTGAGAATCTCAGAAAGGAAGTGGAGCATCACCGCTTTCAGTACTATGTTTTGGACAAACCGGAAATTTCCGATGCCGATTTCGATGTCATGTTCCACACTTTGGAACAGCTCGAAAAAGAGCATCCTGAGTATTTTTCTGCCGACAGCCCGACCCAGAAAGTGGGTGCTGTACCCTCGACTGAATTTCGTCAGATTAAGCATCGAATCCCGCTTCTCAGCCTTGCCAACGCCATGTCGGAAGAAGATCTGGACAAGTGGGAAGAGCGACTCGGTCGGGGTCTGGAATTGGAGGAGCATCAGCTCAAACAACTTAAGTATGTCTGCGAGCTGAAGATCGATGGGCTCTCGATCGCTCTCACTTACAAAGACGGACAATTTGTCGAAGGTGCCACCCGCGGCAATGGCGAAGTGGGCGAAGACGTCACCAATAATCTGAAGACCATTTCTGTTTTGCCTAAAGAGCTGAAAGCGCAAGCGAAGACTTATTCCGGCGGTCTGCTCAAAGTGCCGGAAATGCTCGAAGTGCGCGGTGAAGTCTATATGCCGGTGAGCAGTTTTACAGAGTTGAATGCTGCTCTCGTCGACGAGGGAGAAGACACTTTTGCCAATCCGAGAAATGCTGCCAGCGGTTCTTTGCGCCAGAAAAATCCTCGCAATACAGCGAAAAGAAAATTGGCTATATTTCTCTATTCGGCTTTCGTAACCGACAAAGAGATGAGCGATCCTCCCTGCCACTTTTCTGAGCTGGAACTCTTGAGACTTCTGGGTTTCCCCACCGAATCACACAGCCGCGTTGCAGTCGGTATCGAGGAAGTCAAAGCGTTCTGCCGTGAAATAGACAGCAAACGCCACAGTCTCGACTATCAAACCGACGGTGTAGTGGTCAAACTCGATCAGCGCTCTCTCTGGAATGCTCTGGGCGCAACATCACACAGCCCCCGCTGGGCAGTGGCATTTAAGTATCCGCCCGAAGAAGCGGAAACGCTTCTGGAAGACATTCAATTCGATGTCGGAAGAACAGGAGCCGTCACACCGGTCGCTCATCTGTCGCCTGTCAAACTGGCAGGCACTACAGTAAAGCGAGCCAGTTTGCATAATGCCGACCAGATACGCCGCCTGGATGTGCGAATCGGAGACACCGTGCTGGTTCGAAAAGCAGGAGAAATTATCCCTGAGGTTCTGTCGGTCAGGCTCGAAAAGAGGAAGCCGGACAGCGTGCCTTTTGAATATCCGACCAGATGCCCGGTTTGCCACCATGCCCTGGAGCGCTCCGGTGACGAAGTCGCTTTTCGCTGTCCCAATACTTATGGATGTCCTACGCAAACCAAGCGTCGCATCGAGCATTTCGCCAGCCGTGATGCGATGGACATAGAGGGAGTCGGCGAAGTGCTTGTTGATCTGCTTGTCGATCAGGGCTTGATAAAAGATGTCGCCGATCTCTATCGTCTGGATGCGGAAAGTCTCAGACAGCTCAAGTGGAAAGACAAGAAAAGCGGTGAAGCAGGCAGGGAAAAGCAAGGCACAAAGTGGATTGAAAACCTGCTTTCCGCGCTCGAAGATTCAAAGTCGAGACCGTTTCCGAATTTTATCCACGCTCTAGGGATCCGGCACATTGGAGCATCAGGAGCCGAAGTTCTTGCCGACCATTTTCTTTCCATCGACAAATTGGAGAGCGCCACTGCCGATGAAATTCTTGCTATAGACGGCATGGGTCCGGCAATTGCACAGTCTGTCGTCGAGTTTTTTCAGAGCGACTTGACCCGGAAATTGATTGCAGACTTGCGTAGTCTGGGCGTGCAGATGCAGGTCAGCGAGAGTGAAATCAGTGCAAGAGCTGCAATCGAGAAAACACTTGCAGGTAAAACTTTTGTCCTCACAGGCACCCTGGAAACTCTCGACCGCGCTCAGGCGGAAAAGTTGATCAAAGAAAGAGGCGGCAAAGCCTCATCCTCTGTATCTAAGAAGACCGATTATGTGGTGGCTGGAGCGAGCGCCGGCTCTAAACTGGCAAAAGCGCAAGAACTTGGTATAACAGTTCTTGATGAGGCCCAGTTCAAGGAAATGATGGGAGTCTAAGCCCAATTGGATAAATTGCATAAAGCGACGCTTGCATTTACCCTTCTTCTTTGCCTTTTTGCCAATCTGTCCGGTCCATGCGACGCCAGGTCGGAGCGCGGCAAAGGTCATGTTCTGCCTTCTGAAGAGCAATACGATATCGGCATCAAGAAATACAAAGCCAAGGATTATGAAGGCGCTGTAGATGCTTTCAAACAGTCCATCTATTTTGCTCGCAATGAATACATGCCGCAGTCCTGGTACTGGCTTGGCGTGACCTATATGGTCAAGCTGGAGGACACGAAGGCTATTGAGGCTTTCAAAAAATATTTCGAGCAAGCGGTCGGCTCTACATGGGAAGCTCATATACACCTGGGACACATCTATCTGCGCAATAACCGTCTGGTCGAAGCCGAGGAAGAAGCCAGGCAGGCGCTGGCTGCCTATCAGGGGCAGTGTCCGAAGGCCTATAATCTCTATGGCTTGATTTCCAAAGCCAGAAATGAGTACGACGGTGCTGTCGGTTGGTTCCTTCAAGCTCTTGGTGACAGGCCCTGGAGTTATACGGAAGCCTGGATGAATTACGCCGATATGCTCATGTGGGCAAAGCGCTGGCCGGCGGCGATCGAGCAATTCTCGCAGATGCTCGAGAGCGAGAAGACTCTCAAAGGTCTCGATGAGGAGACTCTTTTCACCAGTCGTGGCAAATGTCTGCTGGCTCTAGGCGATCACCAGCGGGCTCTGGAAGATTTTCATCGAACCTTGAGCATGAATAAAGATAATTCAGAAGCACATTTGAACCTGGCGATGATGTTCGACCAGGAACGCCACATATCGTCAGCGATAAAAGAGTACAAAGAGTTTTGCCGTACATGCAATGAGCAGAAGCGGACAGCAGCGGTGATGCAACGCATCGCTATGCTCGAGCAGATGCTGCAGCCGACACAGGCGGCACCACAGGCGCCGGCACCGTCGCCGTACATGAGAAGGCAGCAGCAGCAAGAACAGAAACAAGAGGAGCAGCAGCAACTGGCTCCTCATGAATCAGGTTTTTAGTTTCTGGCTGATTACTTGCCTGTGTAAGCAGGTGTGCGCTTTTCGACAAAGGCTTTGACACCTTCTGCAAAGTCGTCCGAGCGTCCGGCAATTTCTTGCAGTTGCGCTTCGTATTCCAGCAGCTCTTCGAGGTCCGAGAACATCGAGCGATTAACGGCACGCTTGGTGAGAGCAAATGCTTTAGTCGGTCCCTTAGCCAGCTTTTCTGCCAGCTCGGTCGCTTCTTTCATAAGAGCATCTGCAGGGACAATTTTATTTATTGCTCCCAGCTCAAGCGCTTCTTTTGCTTCGAGCTTGTCTGCAGAAAGCATAAGGTCAAATGCGCGCGTGGCGCCGATCAATCTTGGCAAAAGGAAGGTAGCGCCGGAATCCGGCACGAGACCGACTTTTGTAAAAGATTGAATGAAGCTTACGCCTTCAGCGACGATGCGGTAATCGCAAGCAAATGCCAGTGAGGCCCCGGCACCGGCAGCGACACCATTGACGGCTGCGATTATCGGTTTTTCCATTCGGCGAATTTTGGTGATAATCGGATTGTAGCGGCGGCGGATCGAATCACCGAGTGACGGGCGCACTCCTTCTTCGTGGCTGATGCTGCGGCTCTGCAGGTCCTGTCCTGCACAGAAACCGCGACCTGCGCCTGTGATTATGATTGCTTTGACGTCTTTGGATTTTTCCATTTCTTTGAGCGCGTCTTGCAATCTAAAGGTTAATTCATCGGTGAATGAGTTCAGTTTGTCGGGGCGGTTCAACGTAATGATGCCGACACCATTTTTGATTTCAGTCAAAAGTATTGTTTCTTCAGCCATGATCTTTTACTCCGGATCCAGATGGGTGTGTCTTTGACTAGCGTCCTGTAAAGGTAGCCTGGCGCTTTTCCAGGAATGCGCGCATGCCCTCTTTTTGATCTTCGGAAGAGAAAAGCATGTAGAAATTCTTGCGCTCGAATTCCAGACCTTCCACAAGCGAGCCGTCGAACGCTTTGAGAATTGCTTCTTTAGCGAGTTTGACGGCGACCGGTGATTTCTTGGCGATTTCTCTTGCCAGCGCTTTTGCTTCGTCCAGGTAGAGCTCAACCGGAGCGACGCGGTTGACCAGACCCATTGCATGAGCTTCGTGAGCGGTGATTGAGCGACCGGTGAGGATAATTTCCATTGCTTTGTGCTTGCCGACGACACGGGTCAATCTTTGTGTTCCACCAGCCCCTGGAATGACACCGATATTGATTTCGGGTTGTCCGAATTGAGCTGTTTCGGAAGCTACGATCATGTCGCAAGTCATCACCAGCTCGCAGCCGCCGCCCAGCGCAAAACCGCTGACAGCTGCAATTATTGGTTTCTTGGTGCAGCGTACTCTGTCCCAGGTGGCGAAGCGGTCTTTATTCATGATTGAGATGGTGGTTTCATCCGACATCTCCTTGATGTCTGCGCCGGCTGCAAAAGCGCGCTCGCTGCCGGTAAGAATGATCACGCGAATATTGTCGTCGCGGTCAAACTCTTCCAGCGCTTTCACCAGTTCATCCATCAAATCATGACTCAATGCATTCAATACGGTAGGACGATTCAGAGTCACGATACCGATTTGATCTTCAGTGCTGGTCAGAATGTTCTTGTAAGTGAGGGTCATCATCTCTTGCTCCTTAGTCAGCTAAGAACTCGGGGATATTTCGGATTAACCTTTGAGCTTGGTGCCGCAGGCTCCGCAAAATGCGTTGGTCGTGGGCATCGGTTCATTGCAGTTCGGGCAAGGCAGAACATCAACGTGTCCGCTGAATGTACTTGCCGGACCTGCGGCTTTGCATCTGATTTGTGGATAGGGAATTTCCTGCTTGCGTCTGAAAGAACGCAGACCTTCGGCGGTTTCGCTGGCACCTGCATGCAGAGTGAGCCAGTCGCGAGCATGCCCGATGGTCATGCCCCATGAGAAATCGCGCCAGAAGTTCAGTTGTTGTTTGGTATAGCGCGTGCACTCAGGAAGTTTGTTATAGAGCTTTTGCGCCAGTTCTTCTACAGATTGATCGAGCATGGAGGCAGGCACGACTTGATTGACAAGCCCCCACTCCAGTGCAGTGTAGGCATCGATCGGTTCACAGAGAAGCAGCATCTCGCGTGCTCGGCGGTCGCCTATAATCAGCGGCAGCCACTGAGTCGCCCCTCCGGCTGCCACGCTTCCGCGCCCGGCTCCCACCTGACGAATAGTGACATGATCCGCTGCCACCGCCAGATCGCAGGCCATATTCAATTCATTGCCGCCACCAACGACCATGCCGTTCAGTTTGGCAATAGTCGGCTTGCCGATATTGCGCAGGCGATCGTGCATCTCGATGAACTGGTACATCCACTTGTAGTAGTTATTCGGCTTTTTGAGAATGTAATCTTCTTGTTCTTTTAGATCTGCTCCGGTGCAAAAGGCTTTGCTGCCTGCACCGGTGATGATGACGACGGCTACATTGTCGTCTTGAGAAGAATCTACAAACGCAGTGCCCAGTTCTTTCAGAGTCAGCGAGTCGAAGCAATTCAACACATCAGGGCGGTTGATTGTAATTGTGGAGGTGAATCCTGACTTTTGATAGATGATGCGCTTGAATCCGAATGACTCAGGTGGCGCGCCTGTAAAAACGCTGTCGGCGGTTGATGTATTCGACATCTTCTCTCCTTGAATTATTTGCCTTTGGAGGAAACCGGAGTTTTTGTCTCGGACTTTTCAGCCTGAGCCTTGTCTTCCTTGCGCCTATCTATGACCCGCACGGCTTTGCCTTCGCTGCGGGGTACAGCCTTGGGTTTCATGAGAAGGACGTCAGCTGTGATGCCGAGATTGTCCTTGAGAAGTAGCTGAATATGCTCGGACAAGTGTGACAACTCGACTCTGTCGTTGTCGAAATGCCCCCAGCGTTTGATCAGTTCTTCGGTGACTTCGACCTGTACTTCGAGAGTGTCAAGCGCCTTCTTTCGATCGATGACCAGCTGGTAGTGCGGCGACAATTCGTCCAATGCCAGGAGCACCTTCTCGATCTCTGATGGATAGACATTCACTCCGCGGATGATAAGCATGTCGTCCAGGCGCGCTCTTACTCTCTGCATGCGAGCCATGGTCCGACCGCAAACACAAGTTTCCAGCATCAGCCTCGATATGTCGCCTGTTCTATAGCGCAGAACCGGAATCGCTTCCTTGGTCAATGTGGTGAAGACAAGCTCACCTTCTTCACCGATAGGCAGCACTTCCCCTGTCTTGGGGTCGATGATTTCAGGCAGGAAATGGTCTTCCCAGATATGCAAACCGTTGCGTCCCTGAGCGCATTCCATAGAAACGCCGGGACCGACGATCTCACTCAATCCATAAATATCGAGCGCCTCGATTTGCAGTTTTTCTTCAATCTGACTTCTCAATTCTTCGGTCCAGGGCTCGGCGCCAAAAATTCCTCGCTCCAGTTTGATGGTGTCACGCTTGATTCCAAGCTCTTCCATCGTGTAAGCAATATTCAGTGCGTAGGACGGTGTGGAGCAGAGAATACGGGCACCGAAGTCTTGCAGCAGGAGAATTTGCTGTTGCGTTCTGCCACCAGATGCGGGGACAACAGTGGCGCCGAATTTTTCGGCACCATAGTGCATGCCCAGCCCGCCAGTGAAAAGTCCGTAACCGTAACTGTTGTGGAGAATGTCACCGGGGCGAGCGCCTGCCGTTGCCAGGGCTCGAGAACAGACTTCCGCCCACATCTCGATATCCGCTTTCGTATAGCCGACGACAGTAGGCTTACCCTTGGTGCCGGAGGAGGCATGCAGGCGAGTGACATTCGAGAGCGGCTCGGAGAAAAGACCGAAAGGGTAATTCTCACGCAGGTCTGTTTTCTTCGTGAAAGGAAAGTGTTTCAGGTCGTCGAGCGTATTGAGAGACTTGGCACTGACGCCGTGCTCGTCCATACGTTGTTTGTAGAAGGGAACTCTATCGTAAAGCCTCTGAATCAGAACTTTCAGCCGCTCGAGCTGCAGGTTCTCCAGCTCACCACGCGATATTCTTTCGCACTTTTCATTCCAGATGAACGTATTTGACACGCAGACGCTCCAGTCCGCCTGAACAAGCGCCACGTGTGGACACTCGAGCCGGCGAGGCAACTCAGCACGAGGGCAGATCATAACCCCTTCGAAAGAGAAATCACGCGGATTTTAGGCTGTCTTCCACTTTGAAAACCTCTTTAGCCGGGTGTCAATTTCTCTGTATTTGACAACAAGTCTGGGAACAATCCGGTAGTCTCCCCTTGTCGAGTACTTACAATGGCAGATATCGCAAGTTAATCGTCCTACCAAGAACGGCAGCCCCCATGGCACAATTCGTCTCCGCTGACCCAAACAGGCTGGAGGCTCACCAGAAGTCCCCGTACCGCCACCTTGCGTGGCTGGTTCTCTTTGGCATCATCGGCTGCCTTATCTATTTCGCGAAGAATGACGAAGTTTTTGCCGCCGCCTCTCTTAATCTGTCGATGCCGAAGGAGGCGGTAATCGAGAAAGCAGCACAGTGGGCTGTCAAGCTGGGCTACGACCCGGAAGCTCATGTAGCGACGGCTCAAGAGAAAGCGGAATCGCAATCTTCTGAAAGTCGGCAAGCTCCAGAACCATCTCTCGTTCCCTCCTTGTCTGATGGGACATTGTCGAGCGGCGCGATTAAGTCTGCGTCTGCATCGAGAGAGCGAGCTTTTAAAACTATCACTTTCTCATATGACGATGATGCCAAGAGTTTTCTCGAGTATGAATTGGGAGTCAGCAAAGCCAATGAGCTGATGGTCAAGGAGATTCCCGTCTGGTACTGGCGTGTCCGCATGATGCGAGAACTCCAGCAGGAAGAATTGCGTGTCTGGATCAATCCTGAAGGAAAGCTGGCAGGTGTCGATCACGACTTCGAAAACGATAAGCAGATGCCTTCTCTCAGCCATAAAGAAGCCGAGAAGTTTGCTCGCGATTTCGTTGAAAAGGAAGCAGGAAATTCTCTTGACGGCTACTCTTTGATCAAAGACGAGGAAAGCCAGAAGCCAAAGCGCAAGGATCATTCTTTTACTTTCGAGGACACGAAAAAAGAGTACAAAGGCGCGAAGATGCGCGTTTACGTCGGTGTGGCTGGCAACAAGATAGAGTCATATAACCGCTATCTGCATGTGCCCGAATCGTTCGAAAGAAAGTTCGCCGATATTCGCTCATACAATCGAATGCTTGCTCAGATCGCCCAGATTTTCATGACCCTGCTCATGATCATCAGCGTTTTTGCTTTTGGATGGGCTGTCATGACCGGCAATATACGCTGGTTTCCGGTGATAGTTATTGCTCTCATCTTTTCTTTCGTTCCGTTTTTGGACGGCATCAATAATTTCAACGAGCTTGTAGATGGCTACGATACCAGTATTACCTACGGCTCTTTCATCACAACCGAGGTCGTCAAAATGCTGATTGGCCTTGTACCCAGCACTTTCGCTGCGGTGGTGCTGTTTGGTGCGGCCGAAGCACTTTATAGAAAAACCTTCCCGGATCACCTGGCTATAGAGAAGGTTTTCACAAAAGAAGGATTGAAGTCGAAAGCCGTGTCTTTAGGGCTTTTCGTCGGTCACATGCTCCTGCTCATCGACCTTGGTTGGGTAGTCTTCTACTATCTGATGGGCAATCATTTTGGCTTCTGGTGCCCTCTCGGTGTCGAGAATTACCAGATTCTGAGCAGCTATGTACCCGCTCTTTCGGCAATGAAAATCGGTGTCAGTGCCTCTTTTATGGAGGAGGCTCTTTATCGAATTGTCGGCATGAGCTTGATGATGAAAATTTCCGGCAATTTCTGGGTGGCGAATCTTTTTCAAGCAGCTGCCTGGGGATTTGCGCATAGCACTTATCCGCAGCAGCCTTTCTATGCAAGAGGTGTCGAATTGACGCTGGGAGGGCTTCTGGATGGATGGATCCTGCGCCGTTACGGCATAATCGCTTGCGTAGCATCGCATTATATTTTCGATACTTTCCTTGGAGTGAAGCCTCTTTTCACGTCCGGTGATCCGGTGTTGAAAGTGCAAGCCTTCCTGTCTGTGATTCCATTCGTGCTTCTTTTTCTGTACAGCTATTTCAAATCGAAGGGCGCAGACGATGCCGAAGCAGAACAGAAATTGCTGAACCGTACGGTCAATGAAGGTATCCATGTCAAAGAGGAAGAAGAATACGAAGACGACGAGAAGTCGATCAGCTACTCAGCCATATCAGCTCAGAAGCGTCTATTTCTTTTCGTTATGACCGTGCTGCTCGGTTTTGCATGTTTTGTCGTGCGAGAGCCTATCCTCAACATGGAAGCGAAGAATCGAATCGACAGAGCACAGGCAGAAGCGCGAGCTGCCGAAGTGCTCACTCGTCATGGTATCCAGGCGCCGGGCTACACAGTTATCTCATGGCTTTCATCTCAAGGCGGAGGTGAGCCCGAGCAGTACATGTTTGAAAAGGTCGGCTTCAACAGGACCAACGAGGTTGTTGAAAGGTCTCATTCCGGTGGTTTCTGCTGGCGCATTCGTTTTTTCAAACCAAAAGTTCCTGAGGAATATGAGGTTCAACTGGACGGTGATGGTCGCGAAATTGGCACTGACATTCGCCTTGCCGAAGACACGAAAGGTGCTTTTCTCACTAAGCAAGCGGCTTTGCTGAAAGCCAGTCACGAGATTGATGTCACTTACCCATATTTGAAACCATACGAGCTGGAGAGCGCCTCCGAGCAGAAAAGACCGGGTCGCACAGACTGGGCATTTACTTTCCGCTCCAAGCAATTCGATGTCGCAGAGGCTCGCTTCAAAATCAACGTTACTGTTTTCGGTGACCTGGTATCCGGAGCTAATTGGAGCTGGGAGATTCCGGATAAGTGGACCTTCGAGAGAAGCAAGCGCTCATTTAGAGAAGATATTGCCGGACACATCAACCGGGCTGGCTCGCTTCTGATTTTTATTCTGGTCGGTATCTGGGCAATAGGAGTTCTTAAAGCCAGGGCGATTCGCGTGCGTGCTGCTCTCTTTATCGGTGCAGCTTATGTGATCTGCACTATTCCTTCGCAACTGAATTCATTGCCGCTTTTCTTTTCTGACTATGCAACCACTACCCCTGTCAATAACTACGTTACCGACCAGATTTCGTCGTATGCAGGGCAGTACATCCGTTCATTTTTCATGGCGTCGATTATCGCTGCCTTTGCGATCGGCTCGATGCGGATTTTATTTCCGAAGGTCCGACTTTCGAACTATTTCATCGCCATCACCAGACCGCACAATAAGGAGAATCAGTCGGTTCAGCGAACGATGTGGGTCGATGGTGCACTTTCAGGTTATGCCTATGTTGCTGCGCTCGAGATTATTTCATTGGCAGCCAGTCTTCTTAGAACTCACTATTCGCCGGAACTTCAGCAATCTTCTCTGGGCACTGTTTCGTCTTTGATGAATCTGCAGTTTCCTCCTTTCGACGCTGTAGTCAGTGCTCCTGTGCAGGGTGTGCAGTTGCTGCTAACAACAGCCATTTCGGTTGGTATATATGCTCGCTACTGCCGCAGTCCCTATATTTACTTCTTGCTTGTCACCCTCTTATCGATTGGCAGCTGGTGCGGGCAGAAACACATCGAGGATGCGGCAATCGGAGCGGCGTCCTCCCTGGCTGTCTATGTCTGGAATTATTTTTTCATCGCCAAGATTGCCAAAACGAACCCCGTTGCTTATTTCACAGCCGGTCTCTCTTCGCTTCTTTTTGTTCGTATGGTGTCGATTGTTTTTCACGGACTGCCGATCATGCTGCCGACCCTGGCTGTCTGTGCGGTAATAATGGCTGGTCCGGCAATTATCGCCGCCATACTTTCAATGCGTTCGGAGATGTCGCCAGCACCGATAATCCCTCCTGCAGGCACTGACCTCCCATCGGGCCCCTCTGACAAGGACGAAAAGGCACCGTAATTATCGGACCGAGACCCGTCCTCCTTGGCTTCTGAGGTTTGTCAGATCTAAATAAGTGGTAGGCATCTAGTAATAGTATTCTCGGGCTCCTGGAGAAACGATTCTGGAGTCTGATAAAGGCGATTTATCTAAACTTCGATGTTCCGACCGCAGAAATCCCCTCCTCCCATTCGGCTGCCGCGCATCGCGCAACTGCCGACCTATGAGATGCTCGTGAAAATCACCGAGCAAGCGTATGAATCGCGTGGACGGACAGTTGAGCTGCCATTCAATCCTGAGCGCCAGCAATTCGGCTATATCATTGCCGTGTGCTTCGAGCCGGAGTTCACTGAGCCTACCTGGACTCTCACTACTGGGGACGGTAATCGCGTCACAACCATATTTCGGATGCAGCAGTCCGACATTACTTTGATTCTTACAGTGATTGAGAGCCAATGCTTGGGCACCGACGTCGGTGAGGCAATCAGCAACAGGGCCAAAACAACGGGCACCGAACTGAATCTCAAAAGAGGCATACCCAGTCCCAATGACACAGGCTCAATGGCTTTCCCCTACATGATGGCGACACTCCATGGAATGCCTCCTTCTTCCGCCACTGCAGGAGCCCCAGCTGCCGCTCAGGAAACTGGACCTGCAGCTCTAGAAGGTGATTTGCAGACAGTTCCCTATCCAAACTTATTGCAATCTATCTCCATGTCCAAGATGACTGGACGATTGGCAGTCAAATCCTCCAAAGGCGGAGGAGAATTCTATTTCGAGGACGGGGCCCCGGTCTATGCCGTAGCGGCTGATGCGCAAGGAGATCTGGCCATCCTCGAATCATTGACTTGGGAAGATGGTAAGTTCAGGTTTTACGAACGCGAGCGCACGGTCGAGCGCAATGTTAAAAAACGCCTTGATTCCTTGCTTATGGAAGGGATCGGCTTGCTTGACCAACTCAAGTATTTGCAAAATTCCGGCGTGAAGATGGAGACTTACCTGTTTCGCAAAGTAGCCAATTTGACTGAGAAAGACTTCGAGCAAAGGGTGTCTCAGTTTGTTCCGATGGATATGAATTTGCAAAAGCAGTTCTATCAAAGCGTAGACAACACAAGCACTCTATTCGAGCTCTTGCGTCGGCGGCCACTTGTAAAAACCGAGTGGGTGCCGATACTCTTCAATTTGCTCCATGCCGATCTGCTGGCCTTTTCTGATAAACCACCGGCTGGTGTGCGCATGGGGCTTATGGAAGTGCAGAGCCTGGACCGCACGCAGATCCAAGGTGTGATGAGCAAATTGGTCAGGCCAGAGACCGGCTTGTATACCTATCCGATGTTTCTCTTTTTTCTTGAACAGGAATTTCACCGCTACGAGCGATTGAATGTTCCATTCAGCGTTGTACTCTTCGACATGCGTTTGCGTGATGCTATGGGACTGCAGCCTCTATCCGGTCCGATGCTCAATGAAGCGGTGCGCCGTCTTATCACTGTGCGCAGAAATCTGGATATACTTGCGCACTTCGAAACTTTTGACTTCGCTGCAATTTTGCCGCATACCACCACAGATAGTGCCGCCTTTTTTGCCCAGCGCGTTATTGAGCTGATCATGCAAACTCCACTTGCCCCGCATATTCATCCTGCGCATATTCATCTGAGCTTCGGAGTCGCAGGCGTTCCTGAGGATTGCGACGATCCGGCTTTTCTCATTGCTGCCGCCAAAGAGGCAAGGGCTCGAGCTGCCAGCAGCACACTTCCTATTTGCTTGTTCAAAAATATCCACTCGGCTCAGTCCACCTGATCATAGTTTTAGCCAAAGAATATGTATCGACCACCAAAACCCCAGCCTCCGCCGCCACCAATTCGCATGCCTACACTCGGCACGCTGCCCTCTTACGAGCATGTGGCACAAATGCTGGCTCAAGCTCAACAAGCACGTGGGCGTGTTGTTGAGCTGGTCTTTATAAATCAGAGTCAGCATCATGAAAAGATGCTCTCTGTCCGTTGTGCGGCGGACGATTCAGATCCGGTCTGGCTTTTCTATGCGCAGTTTCGCGACGACCCGGCGGCGGCCAATTCCCCCAACCAGAACGCCCCGGCCTGGAGCTATCAGAGCCCTGATGTGGCCCTTATCCACAATATCGTCACGCGAGAGTGTATGGGTGGTCCGGTCGAAGAGTCGGCTCAGCAGATAACCACTCTTTCCGGCTTCAGAAACAATAATTCCAGTGGCGACAATCTGGCCCAGGCATTCAGAAATGCCGGCGCTGGGCTGCAGGCGGCTCAAGCTCAAGCTCAAGCATCTATGCAGGGCGATCTGAAAAATATTCAGGTGCCGAAATTGCTTCTTTCTATCGCCATGCACGAATTGACCGGCAGGCTTTTTGTCGAGAGTCCGCAAGGCGGCGCTGAGATTTTTTTTGAAAGTGGAAAACCACTGCACGCGAATGCGTTGGATTCGCAAGGGGATATGGCAATTATCGAAATGATCACCTGGCAGGATGGTCGCTTTGAATTTCACGACAACGAACGCACGACTGCACGCTCAGTCAGTCAATCTCTGGAAGTCTTGGTAAATCAGGGCACGCCGCTGCGCGAATATGTGCGTGAATTGAACAGCCATGGACTGACCATGGAGTCTTACCTGGTGCGTCGCTTGCCTAATTTGACCGAAGCTGATTTCGAGCGTGCTGTCTACAATGGTATTGCGCTCGATTTGAATATGCAGAAGCTTGTGTATCAGTGCATCGACAATCAATCTACAGTCTTCGATGTTCTGCGGCGCCGCCCCATGGCCAAAACCGAGTGGCTTCCAATTTTGTATAACCTCATTAAATGCGATCTGATAGTCGTAGCGAATAAGGCCGCACAGGTACAGCAACAACTTCCACTGGAAGCTATGGGGATCGATCGTGCCACTGTTCAAGCTGGTATGCGCAGCTTGCTTCGCCCTGAAACAGAGCTGATCAATTACCCTCTTATCCTGCATTTTGTCGAGCAGGAATTTTTCCGTTTCGAGACGAGCGGACTGCCTTTCTCTCTAATAATTTTCGAGATGGCTATGCGCAGTCCGGATGGTCCGCAGCCCCTTCCCATTCCTCACATTCGAGAAATTGCCAAACGAATCAATCTGATTACACGAAAGATTGACTTGCTTGCTCATTTTGAGACCTTTGCATTCATGATTCTTCTGCCATATACAAATGTCAATGCCGCCTCTGTGGTTGCCAATCGTATTACACAGGCAATCCTGTCCTCTCCTGTCTGCGATCTGGATTCGCGCTACATTGCCATTGCTATGGGCATTGCCGGTTTGCCGGAAGATTGCAGCGACATCGGTATGCTTCTGGCGGGAGCAAAAGAAGCTAAGAAGCGCGCTCAACAGGGCTCTTCTCCAATTGTTCTGCTCAAGGACATTACAGGCTGATCAATTACTGCTCCGGGCTCTGCTCTTCTTTGAGTTGCGGACGCACTTCGTCCATTGTGTAACCGGGCGGCTGAGAGTGCTTCAATTTCAACTGGCTGCCGTCCGGCATATCCATAACATTGGCGATCACTGCGAAGTGGAAAATCGTCCAATCTCTCAATTGACCCTTGCGAACAACGTGCAGCCGAATCAAGCAGTTATTGAGGCGCGGTAAGACTTTCTCGATGTCTTGCCGGGACATCTCGGTGCCGTCTGCTTTCACGACCGGCCCTGCATCCTTCGGTTCTACATAGTCGGCGGCTTCTTCGCCAAACATTTCTTTCAACTCTTGCGCGGCTTGTTCGTTCTGTCTGCGCTCTAACTCGAGGGCATCTTTATCCTTTTTCAGGAGCCTGCTTTTGTCTTTCAAAATTGCCTGAAACTCTAATTCAGCTTCCTCTGAAATAGCTCCTCTAGGAGGAAGAATTGCGTCCTTCTCTATTGAGGGGCGCAGTCGCAAATAGAAGCCCTTGTATGCTTCGTGATCGGGATCTCGGGAAAAGGCATTCAGCTCGTCTTCCGTCATCTTGTAACCATAGGCCATTTTGAGAGGCAAGAAGTATGGTCTGTCGTTTTTCTCAAATTTGACCGGCACGTCTACAACCGTGTCTTCGGGGGTTTCCCAGAAAACGGTCACTGCTTTCTTTTTGGGATGATTTACTTTGTGGATGGTCGGCTCGCTATAAGAGAAGTTCTTGCCCACTGTAAAGGCGAGGTTAGGCTCCTGCGCCGAGACATATATTAGGTACGAACCCCAACCGCCTTTGGCCGGACAGCGGCAGACATTGCCACCAAAGCGCTTCACTGCGCGGCTCAGCTCGCTATGCTTGAGATTCTCCAGAAATGCAAATGCTTCTTCTTTCGGACTGACGAAAACAGTATTCATGACCAGAAGGCACATGGAAAGAGCGAAGACAGAAAGTATGATAGCCGGATAAATGAATCGCATCTGCCGTATTTTTCCTTCTCAGCTCTTGCTCAAATCTCGCGCATTCTTAGCCCAGTTCTAACAGGTTGAAAACAGGTTTCGTGTTACATTCATAGTGGTCGGCTAGAAGTTTATAAGCGTCCGGCTCAAACCTGAATTCAGTCCCCGAACAGTGTATTCTAGGGCTTCTCAGGTGGAGTTTCTTTGTCCTCGTTATGAACGAATTTGCAATAGCGAGTGCATTCACCGATTTAGTCTAACACGCGTCTCCCGGGAGGGTTGGTAACTGCGATGATGGCAATGTCCAGCAACATTCTCAATTTGTTTGGCGCAGTTCTGGCGGTCATCTTTTTGTGGAGTTTTGTCCGAGCCAAAGTCTGGAAAGAACTTTCCACCAAAAATCTGTTTTCCTCGTTTAAGCCTCTTCTGTATGTTTTGATCCCGCTTTCGGTGCTGGCTCTAATCGGCACATTCGCCAAAGTTTGCACCTATTGGAACGTCGCCTACATAGCGCTTGGAGCTCTAGTTCCTTACATACTCAGTCAAATAAGCTTGCCCGTTTTCTATCGTTCGATAATCATGTTGGTTCTTGGCGCTCTGGTTGTGCTTCATCCAGGTGCTGCTGTAAGCGATATCACATCGGTGCTGATTGGGCTTATCTCCTGGAAAGCAATGGAGAACATGTATAAGCTTCCAGAGTCGACCTTCGAGGACATGCTTCCAGCCTTTGTTTTTCTTGCCAGCTCGTTCTGGTTCGGAATCTCAGGAGCCTCTGATGTCGAGGTTCGCAATGCCACACTTGTTCTTTCTGCGCTGGTGATTGGACTTTTCCTTCGCTGGAGCGAGCGTCCGCTGGTCGGCAATGATCCCTATTGGTGGAGACGAATTCTGATTGCCGCAAGCGGCGGATTGTTTTTGCTTATAGTCATCAATAAGCTTTTGCTTGCTCCCTCGATTGCTACCATTGCTGCGCTCGGTGGTGCCTCCTATTTCTTTGCTTACTTGTTCGAGAGTATGACTTTGCAAGAAGGCGAAAAGGGTGAGATGCTGAAAGGCTTCAAGTCGCTCGTCTTCGTCGGTATTCTCACTCTTCTGGCTACACGTCTTTTCGGCACGCTTGGACTGTGCATTGTCGCTTCAGGTGCGGTGGTGGCTCGCAAACCCGGACTGGCGCAAACGGTCGGGATCTTCTTCGCCTCTCGCGTTTTGTTGCAGGGCTTTTTGTCTGCATACAATCCGAATGTGACTGGCGTCAATATTATGCATACCTACTGTTATGCAGCAATGTTCGGCGGCATTCTGGCTATGTTCGTAATCAGCTCACTGTTTAGAGAAACGGAAGCAAGAAAATATTTGCCCTTTGCTCTGGTAGGCGCTGGTGTGACACTGCCTGTAGTGTCTAATTATTTTCTGCATGCTGAACCATCCGGCGCTCTTTTGTCTTCTGCTCTTGTCGGAGCCGTTCTTTTGGCTGTATTTCTGGAGCATGCTTACGACTTGAAGCTGCCTCAGCACGAAAATATCATTCTGGTTCCACCGCTGATGATGTCAGTCGCATACATGACCGGTTCGTTGATTGAACTGGGTAACGATGCTCCATCGAATTTGAAGACGCAAGTGATCGCTGTTCTTCTTGTTGCAGCAATTATCGTTTGCGTCGTCAATCATCTTCTGACTGGACGGAAAGGACCGGTCGCTCCTTCAGAACCGGAGCCCAAACCGGAATAACATTTAGAAACCACCGTCAGGATCGTTTCTAAATGTGCCGGCATCGCGTTGCCCGCGGCGTCCGCCCGCCCCTTGGTTCTGATCGCTGCCGTAGGAATTCCCGCCATAGTAGTTGGAGCCGCCGCCGTAGGTTGCCTGTACTTGGTCTCCTTGAGGCTGTGCCAATACTTCGTTGTGGCTATATCCCCAGGCCGGTTGTTGAGGAGCCTGATAGCCGTTCGTATTGTAATTGCCATAGCTGGCAGCGGAAGGTTGTTCCTGATATTGCGAATAATTGGCCGGTGGTGCACTGGCCATCGCCGATGAACGTGGCATCATCGGGTTGTAAGCCATTCGCTCGTTCAAGCAAATACGAATATTGGCGATCACTTTCATCGAGCCGCCCGGCAAATTCGGCGATACGAATGTATGTTGAGTTTTGCCTACAAAGTATCTGTCGCCGTGCGTCTCAATCACGCCCTCATAGACATCGCCAGATTGGCGGTAACTGCCATCTGCGTTCTGGTAGATGACATTGCCTCGCATCAGTACGCCGTCTCGAATGTCGGCTGGAATCGGGCACCATTGCACCCATTGACCGCGCATGCGATTGACATTGACTTCGACGCGCTCTTTGCCGAACAGCCATGGTCCTGAATAACTCTTAGAAGCCGCGTTCAGGTCGTAATAGTGTTTGCCCGTGCTGGCATCGGCGCGTAGGAATGTATCGGTGGATTTTGCGTACATCGCCTCTTGTTGGCGCGGCAATTCCTGGTAATTATCGTCTTTGATTTCTGCTTGGAGCTGCATATTTACTTTCGGGTTTGAGTAGTTCTTTGTCGAAACCTGAGTAGCGGCGTGCTTTACTTGCTGGGCTTGGGAGGCTTCTTAGTCCTTGATTTTGAGCCAGTTTCTTTTATTGGCTCAGGCTTTGATTGTGGCAACTGCTTGGTGTTACCGCCGGGCTTTTCCTCAGCCGGGGCTTTGGACAAATGATGTGGTGCAAATACATCGAGGTGTTTTTTTGCCAGAGCATCTGCTTCTGCCTCTCTCTTGAGCTCTCGCAGCAAGTCGGAGTAAACACGCGGCAATTCGTATAGTTCTTTTCGGTAATGCGCCGACAGAGATTCGTAGACGGGCAACACTTCTTTCAGTTGATTTTCCGCTTCGCTTCTGCGCCCGTGCCGTTTTAAAAAGTGAGCGTACTCGAGCGCACACTCGATCAGTTTTACCCTGCTGTCGGTGTGATACTTGGAGGCAGTGCCGACCGCATCTCTATAGAGCTCTTCTGCTTCTTTTTCTTTACCGCTGCTGTCCAGTGTGCGCGCCAGGTTCAGTTGGTGGACGAGCGTATCAGGGTGCCTGTCGCCTTTCAACTGAGAGTGAAGAAGAAGTGCTTTTCTGTATGCTTCAATCGCCTTGCCGTGAGATTTTTCTTCGGCGTGGCTGAGCCCTAAATAGTGCAGTGATTTGATCTTGCCCGGCGAATCGTTCAACTTCTCGTAGAGAGCCAGTGCCTGGTCGAGGTATTCGATTGCTTCTTTATTGTAATTGTGGTGGTACATGACCGCACCAAGATTGAACAAATCCTGTGCTACTTCCTTATGGTCGGCACCATATGTTTTCTTGTCCAGCTCGAGCGCTTCCAGGTAAAGCTTGCGTGCGTCTTCAATGCGCCGCATCTCTCCATAAAGATTGGCCAGATTTGTAAGCGTGATTGCCAGTGAATTTGGATTGGCGTCTTTTCTTTTTATCTCGATTACTTCTTTGTACAAACGCTCGGCGTCTTCATCGTGACCGGACTTGTGCTCGACAAGAGCGAGATTTCCTAATGTCTCTGCTGTCTTGGGATTGTTTCTTCCCAATTCCTTCTCTCTTATGGCGAGCGCTGCTTGCAAGCTGGTGCGAGCTTCATCAAGCCGTCTCTGCTTCAAGTAGAGATGAGTCATCTGATTGAGCGTTTCTGCCAGATTCAATTTGTTAGAGTCCTTTTGAGCAAGGTCAATCGCCTCTTTCCACTTGCTCTCAGCTTCTCTGTATTGACCTGCTACAAAACTTGACTCGGCATCGTTTTCCTTTTGCGCCCAGGGGCTGCTCGCTGATTCGCTTGTTTGCGAGAATGTCGGCGATGACAGTAAGGCTGCTGTGACAAGCGCCAGGGACAACATTTTTATATGTTTGTTTTTTGAAGATGGCAAGGCGATACCTCTTTTGCCGTCGACGATTGTCGACAGTTCAAGCTGAAAATTATATCTTATGGTCTTATCTGCTCCGCTGAAGTTCGCTTGTCACCGCTTCAGTTCTAAACACGAGCAGGCGATGATATTAAAGACGGTGCCTGTTGCTCCGGCTAGCCTGCGGTTGTCTGCTCTCTGCAATTCTAAAAAGTGGACCTGACAGTGGGGCGAAATTCTTCGAGCCTGCGAGTCCGGTATATGGAAAACCCAAGAGTCTAGGGCAGTCCTTAGACTCCCCCGAAAAAGTGTAAGATTTTCATCTCTGTGCGTGTTTTTACTATATTTATATTGGTTGTCAGGGGTTATTATTTTGGGGTTCTCTTGTAAATGAGCGAGGCCAGGACCATGGTCGGAGCGTTAGATGCCAAGGAAGGCAATGAGATTCCCCAATCCGAATCTCTAGATTCTGGCGATCACGCGCTTATGGAAGAGGTCCTGGATTTTGTGAAAGAACATAAGACCCTGACTGCAATTGCGGGTATCGGCGCTGCAGCTGGTGCTGTTTATCTCGCCCGCGCTCCGCTGGGAAGACTCTTTGGCCGCATGGGTGCGTCAATCTGCGCTGCTGAAGAGGCGGCGCCTCTGGCTGCGAGTCTGGGCAAGACTCCCCTGGGGCGAGAAATGGCTGTTGCAGCAGAAGATGTGCTGGCGGCAGGCGTAAAGGTTGAATCGGCAGCTAGCCGCAGACCGCTTCTGAATGCGCTGGATGAGGCGGCCAGAGCCGGTAAGCTCAACGCGCCCGAGCCCTGGGTTTATCACCCCGAGAATCGGGTTATTTTGCGAGATTTACCAAAGGGAGGCACCGCCGAAATAAAGTCGGCAGACGGAGGCCTCGATGCAGTGGCCACTGTGCATTCGACTCATTCACCCGATGCAAAAGAGCTGACGCGCCTTGCTTTTCCGGATGTTGCCAAGCCTCCCCTCTTCGATGTGAATAAGCATAGATTCTTGCGTGGCAAATAGTGGCGCCATTATCTTGCAACACTGAGCGGGATTGAGTTTGCAAATCCTGCGCGGTCCTGCTTGCCCAGTAATTCAGTGAAAGTGTCTACCCACAGATTGAGCGGGTTGGCATGCAGTCTGGTTTTCATTCGTCTTACGCAAGCGGCGCGTTCTTGCTCCGGCATCATCAATGCGTGATGAACCGCTGCGCTCATCTCGATAGGGGATTTTGGATTGACTTTGACAGACCACGGACCCAGCTCATCAAATGCGCCTGCCTTAGGAGACAATGCTAAAGCTCCAGGTTGTGCAGACTGGCAGGCGACGAATTCTTTGGCCGTCAAATTGAGTCCGTCGCGAACCGGATTGACGAGCATTACCGAAGCGTCTCTATAAAGCACGGCGAGCTGCGCCGGGTTGAGCGGACCAGGTACATCCACCACCGGTTGCCAATCGTCGGTTCCGTGTTGAGCATTGACTGAATTTACGAGACTTCTTGTTTCCCAATAGTATTTGGCGAACGCCTCGATATTCATTCTTGATTTGCCGCAAATCTGTGCGAAGGTGATTTTACCCTTCATTTCAGGGTGAAAATCGAAGTAGTGAGCGATTGACTGCAAGCGAGGGATAACTCCTTTGGTGTAATCTGCACGATCAACCGACAAGACATAATCCGTCTTTAGCAAGCCGGACAACGGGTTCGGACTACTCGATGCAGTGGACAAATTCTGCCAGTAGGCGACATCAAGACCAAGAGGGGCAACCAGAACCTGAGTCTGGGAGCGGCTTTGCACTGGATAAACTTCTGTTTTTCCTTCAAAGAATGGATGAACGTATGGTGAATAAGTTTTTACTGAATCTCTTGTGATCGTGAGACTATCTGGGAATGTTCTAAATCCAGGCACGTGATCTTGAACGAATCGCAAGAAGTTTTCTGCATACTCGGTTGTATGAAAACCTACATACTGTGCCGAAAGTAGCGATCTGGTTATATCTACAATCGGCTCGACAAACTCCTCCGGGACCGACTTTGGCCAGGGGATATGCCAGAACACCGCAGTGTCGGCATTGCATAAACGCTTCAGCTGCAGAGGCATGAGAGCCAGTTGATAATCCTGTACGAAGAAGCTGTTTGCAGATGTGTAACGAGATATTTTTCGAACAAAGATGCGGTTGAACTTCTCGTAGCAGTGTCTGTGAGCGCCGCTGTACGTGGCGTATTCAGACAAGTCATGCATAATGGGCCAGAGAAATTCGTTGCAGTAGCGGTAATGCCCGTCAATGATTTCTCGTGATACATCGCCAATTTTTTCTTCCTGAGAGCCTCCAAAGCGGGCGCAGACCTCATTTTCCCCGCCCAAAAACCACCAGCTGCTATCGCCGTTGGCGCTTGCTTCCAACCGCGTCAAACTGGGAGAAACCCCACCGCCCATCCCCGGGCCACGGTAAGATATAATGTGCATTTGGATCTCCTTGCTATAGCATGGTTTTAAGTCCATGCGTCTAACTTTCCGGCACTTAACTTCGGCTGGTTAGACCCGTAGATTTGCGAAGAGTTCCCGAAAAATTCGATGTTGTTCGGCGTGTCACCCATATCTCAGGACTTAATGCAGTGACTGGAAACCTTGGAAAAGAAGCGGGTAGGGACGGAGCCAAGGCTCCCATACTGGTCGTCGATGACAACAAAGTAAATCAGAAAGTAATGTGCGCGCTGCTTGATCGTCTGGCATTGCCATCGGAAATTGCTAATGACGGGCAAGAAGCGATTGATATGTGCAGTCGCAACAAGTATTCGGTAATCCTCATGGACTGCCATATGCCTGTTATGGATGGATTCGAGGCCACAAAGGCGATAAGAAAACTTGAAAGTGCCGCCGGCACGTACACTCCGATCATCGCCGTAACGGCTATGGCTATGGCCGGCGACAGAGAAAGGTGCATAGCCGCCGGTATGGATGATTATATGTCCAAGCCGGTAGACAAGGAATTATTGAAGATAAAGCTGAATCACTGGTTGCGTGAGGACGTTGTCTATAGCAGTCTGAAAATGGCTCGCAAATATTTCCGCATGGATAATACCAGCGATGCGAATTGTATGGCTGACCTTCTGGAATTCTATGGAGAAGCGAAAATTGATGAAATCATTCGCGTCTATCTCTACGAAACCGAAGATCTGCTGAGGCGTATCGAAGTGTTTGTCAAAGAAAAACGCAGCGATGCTGTTGCTGGGCTGGCGCATGAATTGAAGGCGTCATCAGCTTCTATCGGCGCCAAATCGATGGCACGCTTGAGTCTATATATGGAACAGTCCGCTGGACAGCAGGATTGGTCTGAGGCCGAAATCAGCCTGCAATCGTTGAAACGGCAATTCGAGCAGTTCAAAGAGTTCTTGCTTTCTGCAACCTGGCCATCAATATCGGAAACTAAGTCTTAGGCTGAAACCGAGATTTACTGCGGTTCTTCATGCGCTTAATGTTAAGTTGAGCCCGAAACTTCGATGTACCGGGAACTTTGAGGCATTTTTGCGTCTGTGTCTTATAACAGCCTGATACGCATCAGGGGCAAGTTTTGAGATGAAACCAGGCTGCGTTCCTAAATTTTCTGCCGATTTTTTCGGTGCTAGAAACGAGGTATCACTAGTGTTTAGCTACTTTAAGAAACTCATTAAAGTGCAGCGCTTTCAATCTAATAATAGCTCACTGCCTTATTTTACGCTCGCCAAACTTCGCCTGGCAGCGCATCCGCATGCCCGATCGAAGGTCTTGTCACGTTTGGCTAAGAGCAAGGTTGAGCAGGTTCTGGTGAGGGTTGCCGAAAACGCAAATACAGACCCAGAGGTGCTGTGCGAATTAGCCCTTTCAAATTTCGCTGATGTTAGAGCTGCAGTGGCGGACAATCAAAATACTCCACCACGGGCGCTTTTTCTTCTTGCAATGGACAAAGACCTTGATGTGAGGTACAGCATAGCTGAAAACCACAATGCACCTCCGGCGGTGCTGCAACTCCTGACCCAAGACGAAAATCCTTATGTAGCTTGCCGAGCGCAATCTACGATGAAGCGGGCAATGGACTTCCCCAATATCGCCGGTGCTGATCGCATATGGAGAGGTCAGGAGCGTTTCAGGCGCTCGGGGCTTGGCTGACATGCTGCTTGCAAAAAAAAATCCAGCAACCAAAGAGGAGGAGCCCATTGCGGCTCCTCTTCATTAGCAAGCATGAAGGAGCCTTTTGGGCTCCTTCAAACAACTGATTTTCTCAATGACAGTTTAAGCAGATTCTTTCAGGTAGGGCGCTAACTGAGCTTGAATCTTGACTCTAGCGCGAGAAATTCTCGACTTGACTGTTCCCAATTCAGTATTTGTTATGACTGCAATCTCTTCGTAAGACAGCCCATCGACTTCTCGAAGCAGTACTGATTGCCTGAACTGTTGAGGGATTTTTTCCAATGCATCACCAAGCGCTTGAACCAATTCCATTCGTTGAAAAGCCTTGTCTGGTTGCGTGGTCGTATCGGCAATCGTCCGCTCGGCATTTTTCGTGCCGTCTTCGCTCTCGACAGGCTCGTCCAGTGAAACGACATCCTGATTGCGAACTCTTCTTCTCAGCTCGTCATAATACAGGTTAGTGACGATTTGTCCGAGCCAGGCTTTGAATGCAGCCGGACTTCTCAGCTGGTCAATTGATTTCCACATTCTTATATAGGCTTCCTGAACGATATCTTGGGTATCAGTCCACTCTGGAGCGCGTTTGCGAATCATCGCAACAATTGTCGATTTGTGGCGTTTCAGGAGCTGATCAATGGCGCCAGGCATATGTTGTTGGCAGGCGACTATAAGTTCTGCATCCGTCATATCGCTGAAATTCTTCTGCGATGCGACGAGCGAAAGATGATGTACTTTCTTGCCGCCGGGAAGGAATTTCACGTTAATGCTCATCTTTATTTCTCCGCGTCGTTGCACAGTAAATCAACAGCAAAGCGCCGCCCCAGCACGATGATGCGCTGGCGGAACTCTTTTGTCTGGGCGCTCTGTTATTCGCCTTACTCTCTCATTCTGCCACCGGCGCCATCGTCCAACAACAAGGGTTTCCTGCAGTGAAAACCCCTTTGATTTCAATGTGCAATCCGTCTGGAAGCCCGTTCGTAAGGCGAATGCCCGATTTGTAACGCTGATTTTCGGGAACTGATATAGGGTTTTCTAGTAGCCGCGAGATTACGGAGCGCCAATTTTTCGCTGTTTTTTTCGCTGGAAACGCTCATGAAAGGCTGATTTAACACAAATGACAAAAGAAGGCGGAACGACCCCGCCTTCTTTGTTTTGTTTCACGTTACGTTCGGCGCAGCCCTGCGAGAAGCTATGCCTTGCCCGCTCATTCTGCCACCGGCTCCAGTGTCAGGCAATTATGGTTTTCCCCGGTAAAATTGGTCTTGGCTTCCAGCTTTTACTTTCGTCGTAATTCTCGAATGACCAGCTCTAGTGAGCCTTATAACGAAAAATTTCGGGCTCTCATATGGGGTTTTCTTAGAGTCGTTTATCGCGTGCGTGGATTTGATCTGTACAGATCTCTCGAGATAAAAGTCTCGCGTCCAGGCTCGCTGCGAAAGACTTCCACCAGCAATTCGCCGGGCGCTCCCATTTGCTCCAGTCGCCTGAGCTGAGCTTTCTGACAGGTGCGCGCCGCTTCGTCACTGCCTCTAAATTCCACTTTCATTTGAGATGGACTTATATATGTTCTGATTTCAATCGGGAATTTGGTCGTGTTTTCGAATCGCAAGTCGGCCCTACCGTACCAGACTGTCGCATCGAAACCGGGCGGCACTGTTCTCATTGTGCGCAGGTGAGGTACTCGCTCGACAATTTTCAATCCCGCGGTAAGAGCCGATTGATAGAGGCAGGACGACAGCAGACAGATGCCGCCGCCTAAAGTGTTTGGCGTTTCTCCTCCCAAATAAGAAGGTGCAGGTTGATAGCCGTTTTTGCCTGTGCGCGGTCCGACTTTGCTATTGAAGGAAAATACTTGCCCCGGTTTAAGGATGCTGCCATCAATCTTCTGTGCCGCCTGGTAGAGATTGTTCTGCTGCTCGTAAGACAGTGGTCGAAGGCTCACAGTGCGCGAAACAATCACTTTGGGAAACGGATAGACAGCGAAATTGGCTGATACCAGTATTCCAATAATGAGGAGCAACAGTATGACCTTAAGGTC
>CAZBOX010000029.1:0-33427 GCA_964493595.1 uncultured Candidatus Obscuribacterales bacterium
CTGGTGAGAAAGCACCCGGGTATAACAAAATTCCTGGCAGCAGGATCGAAGATAATGCTTCTTTTCGAAGGGCGATGCATAAAAATTGTCGCACCGTAGGTAGTGGCAATATAAAGTTGCAGAAGAGCAAGAGGTGCAGGTGCGAGCCTGCATCTCTCTTATGCTGTTTGCGGTGCCGGCTTTTCAGCGCGTGGAAATGGCACTTTGAACCAGAATGTCGAACCTTCGTTGACTTTGCTGCTCACGCCAATTTCGCCGCCCATCAGGTCGACATAACTCTTGGCGATGCTGAGTCCTAATCCGGTGCCCCCGAACAGTCTGGACGTGGACGGGTCCGCTTGCACATAAGGCTGGAACAGTCTTTCTATGGTGTCTTCGCTCAATCCGATTCCAGTGTCGGTTACTTTGAACTCGATCAAAAGACTTTCGTCTTTCGAATCTAAAAGATTGGCTGAAATATATACGGCGCCCTTCTCCGAGAATTTGACGGCATTGCTGGCAAGATTGAGAAGAATCTGCCTGATTCTCAATTCGTCTCCGACAATCGATTCGGGAATATCAGGATCGACAATAGAGCGCAGTACCAGCCCCTTTTTCGTTCGCTCCGGATTGATCATGCGAATGACGTCGATGATAGTGTTTCTCAGGGAAAATTCCCTGCATTCGAGATTGACCTTTCCTGCCTCTACTTTGGAAAAGTCGAGCAGCTCATTCAAAACAGTGTAGAGGCTGCGTGAAGACTCAAGCACTGCGTCAGCGATACCTTGAGCAGACTCAGGCAGATCTTCCTCCTCGCAAAGAATTTCAGCCAGGGCGATAATGCCGCCCAGCGGTGCCCTTATCTCGTGGCTCACGGTGGAAATAAAGCTGCTCTTCAATCTGCTCGTCTCCTCGACGTTCAGCAATTGCGATTGCAGCAAATCGTATTCATCCTTGAGCCTTTTGCTCTTGGTAATGTCGCGGACGATTTTGGATGCACCAATTATGGTACCGGACGAATCTCGAATCGGAGACACGCTTAGCGCTACATCAATACGCTCTCCGTCTTTTCTCACTCGAATCGTTTCATAATGGTCGATTCGCTCGCCTTTTCTCAATTTGGCGAGCAGTCTGGGCTCTTCTTCCGGCATCTCGGGCGGTATTAGAATCTCAATCGATTTGCCGATCATCTCTTCGGCTGTATAACCGAAAATAGAAGTCGCTGCTCTGTTCCATGTCTGAACAATGCCGTTCAAGTCTTTGCTGATGATGCCTTCTTCTGTGGAATCGATAATGGCAGCCAGCATGGCCCTTTCGCGATTGACTTTGGCTTGATTGGTAATGTCACGGCAAATCTTCGAGCCCCCGACCAAGGTTCCTTTGTCATCATAGACCGGTGATACGGTAAGAGAGATGTTGATCAGCTGCCCGTCTTTGCGTCTTCTGACCGTTTCGAAATGTTCGATTCTCTCTCCGCGTTTCAGCTTGGAGATGATGTCGTCTTCTTCGGAAAGCAGATGCTCTGGTATAAGCGTAGTAATCGATTTGCCTACCATCTCGTCGGCCGAATACCCGAAAATTCTTTCTGCGCCCCGATTCCAGGTCTGCACAATGCTTTGCAGGTTCTTGCTGATGATCGCGTCATCGCTGTTCTCGACTAAAGAGGCGATTAGCGATTGCATCTGACCGGCACTAAGCCTATCTATGTCACTCATTCTGCCGACTGCCTTCCCGCCCAAAATCCCCAGTGATTAATGGCATAGGCGTTTGGAAACCTTGAAAGTTCCTGCCATTACAGAACTATAACAGCCGTGAAAACAGATGTCACATTGTCCAATTGGACACACTGAAATGTTAAAAACGGACTATTGAGGGACGCTCGCGGATGTGCCAGCGACTGCTTTAATTTCAACTTTCCCGGCTTTGTCTTGCGGGGAGTCGCTCTGGGCGACGACATTGGGCTTGATCACGAAATTCTGGTAGGCGTAGACTACGCCTGATATGGCAGAAGCTATCAGGGCGACGATCAGCAGGCTGACGAAAGTCGATCCTGGTTCTCGTACGCCGGTCAGCTGGCTGACTCGTTTTTTCAATTCGGGATCGTCAGGATGGTACCAGACCATATTCTGCCGAGTGCAGCGCGTGCACCTGGTAGCGTACTTCTTCATGACGTTTCCGCAGTCAGCGCACAGAATGACTTTCAACACAACCTCCCGCCAGAGGAAAATCATATTACTAACTCAGAGGGAAGATTAAATAGACTCACGCGTGAAGTCAAGTTGAATTTCTTGAATATTCGGGCTTTTCTGCCGCTTAATTCGGCTTTACTTCTTCCTCTCGACAGGCGGGTAAAAAGCTGGGGTAAACCCCAGTTCGCTAAGCACGCTTATCCCGGCGAATCAGGCGCCGGAATTCCGTAAGCTGGAATGAGCGGCATTCTGCCTTACGAGGCGGCGTAAACAACGAGGTCTAAATATGAGAACTGTTGCTCTGGCATCTTTTGCGGCACTGGCTGCCTTTTTCACGCTACCAGCCCAGGTTCTCGCCTCCGGTTGGATAGTGGTCGACCCGATTATGGGAGGACGACCCGTTCCTGTGCCTCGCCCGATCGTAAGACCGGTTCCTGGACGTACCCCCACAGTTCCTGCGCCGGGAAGACGCCCGGTCTTGCAAGCCTCGGTCAGTTTCGGCTTGCATCTGCAGGACGAGGAAATCAAAGTCGATATTGTCGACCAGGTTGCCAAAACCTATATCACTCAAACGTTTTCCAACGACACGGACAGCAATCTGGCCGGAACATATCTGTTTCCCTTACCCGAGGATACGACTTTCAGCTCGTTCTCGCTGCACATAGACGGTAAGCCGGTGGAAGGAAAAATTCTGGAAGCTAATGAAGCGCGCTCTCAGTATGAAGCGATTGTGCGCAGCATGGTCGATCCCGGCTTATTAGAATTTGCCGATTACAAAACCGTGCGCGCTCGCATTTTTCCGATTCCTGCTCACGGCACAAAGAAAGTCGAATTGGAATACACGCAGGTTCTAAAAGCTGAAAACGGCATGGTCAAATATCGCTTCCCACTCAAGGCAGAAGGCGAAGCTGAGCCGGTAGACAAGATCAAAATGAACTTGAAATTGGCAGGAAAAGCCCCGCTTCGCACAATCTGGTCGCCAACGCATACGGTCACATCCAACCGAAAAGGAGACACCGAAGCGACAGTTTCCCTGGCGCAGCAAAACGTTGTTCCGGATAAGGACTTTCTTCTCTATTACAGTATTTCGGACAAAGATGTGGCCGCCAATTTGCTCACCCACAGAAAGTCTGATGAGGACGGTTATTTCCTTATGACCTTGTCTCCTCCGGTCACAAGCAAAGGACCTGTCGCAAAAGACATCGTCATAGTCTCCGATACGTCAGGCTCGATGCAGGGCGAAAAAATGGAGCACAACAAAAAGGCTCTCAAATACATAGTCGACGCGCTTGCGCCAGAAGACCGTTTCAGCCTCGTTCAATTCAATACTGATGCCGATGCATTCAGCTCAAAACTTATGAATGCCACGGACGACAATAAGAAGGCAGCTTGCAAATTCATCGACGAGTTGGATGCACGGGGCGGGACTAATATTAGCGACGCGATTTCCCTGGGGACCACCATTCTTGGAGAAGAATCCTCTCGTCCAGCCTATCTCGTGCTGATCACCGACGGCGAGCCGACCGTCGGAGAAACGATTGTCGATAAATTATTGAAGGGCGTCAAACCCAAACGCGATGTTCGCATTTTTGACTTTGGCGTCGGATACGACGTCAATACAAGGCTGCTCAATCAGCTCGCATCCGAACATCACGGAACGGCGCAGTACATAGAACCGAGCGAAAGTCTGGAAGTTGCCTTGAGCAATTTCTATCAGAAGATCAAGAGCCCCGTTCTGAGCGATGTCAAAATTTCCTATGACGGCATTCAAGTAAAGGATGTCTATCCTAAAGAAGTGAAGGACATTTTTGCCGGACAGCAAGTGCTCCTCATAGGGCGCTACAAGGGCGACGGCAAAGCATCACTGAAGTTGACCGGGCGCATAAGCGGTGAGAGCAAAGATTATGCATTTCCTATGGAATTTGCAAAAGAAGACACCGGACATTCTTATCTGCCGCGTATCTGGGCAATGAGAAGAATCGGCTATTTGACCGAAGTTGCACATGCCAACGGTGAGACCAAGGAAGTGGTTGACGAAATCATCGCACTCTCTCAGAAGTATGGCATCATTTCCGCTTATACATCATATCTGGTCACCGACCCCAGTGAAAGCCATGGCTCGGCGATGCGTCGAAACATACCTGGCGCTGTCAGTTTTGGCACTTCTGGTGCCCCTTCTTTTGAAGGAGCGAGAGTCAGAGGTGGGTTGGTGCCGCCGCCACCACCCGTAGCACCAATGGGTTTTCCCGCCGACAGCATGGGTCGTTCTGGCGGATCTGCAGCGAGATTCAAGTTCAGTTCCAATGTTTATAAGATGTCGGGCAAGCCAATTGTCACTGATGCCAGATCAATTCCGGCTTCCAGTTTTGCTACAAAGGAGGAGAGCGGGCAGAAAGCAGTGCTCATAGCCAAGACTTTGAACGAACTCAAAGAATCGGACGCCATCAATAAGCAGGACTTGATGGCTGGAGAGATGAAGACGGTCGAAGACAAGACATTCTACATGGTCAGTGGATTCTGGACTGAAAGCACATTCCAATCCAAAGCGGCCGACAAGAAAGTCAAGGAAATCAAATTCAATAGCGATGAATACTTCGCATTGATGAAATCAGTACCGGGCATCACTAAATATTTGTCTGTCGGCAAGCAAGTGATTCTCGAATTCAATGGTAACTGGTACAAGATTGTCCAGCCCGGCGATGCTACCGGCTAGGGCGTAAGGAGAATTCCGAAGGCATTGAATCTCTCCTGATAAAAGACAGGCACCACTCTTAGTGGCGCCTGTCTTTTTATGCATGAAGAAACTATTTTTCCGTCACTTCGAATTTCCAGAAGGCAAGATCGTTGGTTCGTATGATGTCTTTAATTCGTTCAACTGTCAGCACTTTCGAATCGAAAGTTACGTGGGCTATCGCGTATCTGGGCAGCTTGCCTATGGCATTGCTGGTCTCTGTCTGCGACGCTTTCATCTGCGACGGTAATTCTACCGACGCGTTTATCACTCCTTCTGTCTTCTGAAATCTGGCAGCCAGGGCCTTTAGACATGCCGGACAGAGTGAACCCGAGAGGCGCATACTGGCTTCTTTTACTTGCGGATTCGCTGAAATTGTTTGCTTCTGCTTGTCCTTGAAAAATTGACTGGCGGCTTGCTCTCGCGAATTGGGAGCATCCATCCCTGTTTTGGCTGCGCTTGCCGCTGTTTTTTGAGACGGTCCCGGCACCTCAATCGAAAAAATGGGCGGCGCGGCTTTGCCTGTTTCCGCTTTTATATCTGCCGATTTTGTCTGCTTGTTGACCTGAATTTCTGATTTCTGCGCGACTGCCGTTTGTGCATCTGTTTTCTGTGCCATTAAATGCACTGCGCAGATTGAAATTACTGCAGTCATGACCAGTCGACCGTTTGTGTTTTGCCGACCTGTCCGATTTTTGAAAGCGAGGCTGAAAATGCGCGCCAGGCTTGCCCTTTGCCGTTTACTCTTGCTTGAATATTGAATTTGCATTGCAGTCATCTGGATGCCCTGATTAACTCTTCTCTTAAAACACAGTTTAACTGCGAGCGCGTCTTAATTGCGCCTCATCTGAATGATCCGGACTATTGCGTTTGATGACGATGAAAGACTCGTGAATCTGTGCGGAGAATACCGAAAGCAGACAGTTTCTTAAGCTAAGTGGGGGCACTCATTGATATGATGTACCTTTAAAGGTTGTCACTAGTGGAAGTCCAGGGATCAATGCACACCCTAACAAAACAGCCGACATCATTTTTAGATGCTATCACCGGCCCTGCCGAGCTGAAGCAAATGTCGGTTGAAGACCTGCAAAAGCTTGCAGGCGAAATTCGCCATGAAATCGTCAGCAGTTTGTCACGCACGGGAGGGCATCTAGCCTCCAATCTCGGCGTTGTCGAAATCACACTGGCTTTGCACCGAGTCTTCAACACTCCCAAAGACCAGATTCTCTGGGACGTCGGGCACCAGGCTTATGTGCATAAGATGCTGACCGGCAGACGCCATCGCTTCGATACTCTGCGGCAATTCAAAGGCTTGAGCGGATTCGTGACACCGGTTGAAAGTGAGCATGATGCATTTGTTGCCGGGCACAGTTCCACTTCCGTTTCACTTGCGGTCGGTATGGCGATTGCCAGAGACCATTTGCAGGAAGACCACAAAGTTATTGCAGTGATTGGTGACGGCGGCTTGACCGGCGGTATGGCTCTGGAAGCTATCAATCACCTCGGTCACATTCAGAAGAATGTGCTTATCGTTCTCAACGATAATGAGATGTCCATCAGCGAAAATACCGGCGGACTCTCCTTGTACATGAAGCGCATCAAAGAAACTTTCTTCTATCGAGACATCAAAGAAAAGCTCGATTCTATCGAAGGCAGTCTCGACAAAGTTCAATTAACTGCCGGAATCTGGGACATGATTCTGGAAGTGAAAAAGCAAGCCAAAGAGCGCTTCGACACACCCGGCATCGTTTTTGAAAAGCTGGGCATCAATTACAGCGGACCTGTCGACGGTCACGATGTTAATGCTGTAATCGAAGCTTTCGAGTCAATCAAAGATAAATCCGCCCCGCAGATAGTTCACCTCATCACCTGCAAAGGCAAAGGCTATCAGCCTGCCGAAGACGATTCCGTGAAGTATCACGGTGTTCCGGCTTTCAGCCTGGAGCCGCAACTGAGTGAGAAAGTGGAAGCGACGGCGACTAAGCCGAAAGCAAAGACCTATTCGGATGTTTTCACCCAGGCGCTTATCGATGTGGCCCAGGAAGAACCGAATTTGGTTGCGATTACTCCGGCGACTGCAGAAGGCAGTGGTCTGGTCAAATTCGGCAAGGCCTATCCCGATCGTTTCTTCGATGTGGCCATCTGCGAACAGCACGCTGTGACGATGGCTGCCGGTATGGCGAAAGCCGGATTGAAACCGGTCGTTTCTATCTATTCGACTTTCCTTCAAAGAGCGATGGACCAGGTCATCCACGATGTGGCGATTCTCAATCTGCCGGTCATCTTCGGTGTCGACCGGGGCGGGCTTGTTGAAGATGGCGAGACTCACCAGGGTGTTTTCGACATCGCCTACTTGCGCAGCGTTCCAAATTTCACGGTGCTTGCTCCTAAAGATGCTCAGGAGCTTCGAGACATGGTCTATACCGCGGTCAAAGAGAGCAAAGGTCCGGTTGCGATTCGCTTTCCGCGAGACAAAGCAGTTGGTGCCACTGCTGATGGTGCGGCATGCTTTAATCTCATCGAGCCGACAAACTGGGAAATTCTCACACCGGCAGATGCGTCGGTCAGAAGCGCTAAAGCGCCTGTCATACTAGCCTATGGCGCCATGGTAGACGTAGCTCGTCAGGCTCTGGAGAGTCTGAATTTGAAGGACTCTGCCAGTCAGCCTGTACTGGTCAATGCCCGCAGCTCCAAACCGCTCGACACCAACTTGCTTAGTGAGTTCGTTCGGGATGGTTACGAGACTTTCATCACTATCGAAGAAGGTTGCCTTGCCGGTGGATTCGGAGCAGCCATTCTCGAATGGATGAGCACGGCTGGTCAAGAAATCACCGAGACGGTTCCCCGTGTCGTGCCGATAGCCATTCCCGATCAATTCGTCGAGCACGGCGCACGCGCGATTCTTCTTGATTTGAACGGATTGAGCAAAGAGAAAATCGCTCAGCGCATAGAGAAATTGCTCGCCAAAAAATCCTAGAGCTCGCGGCGTCCTTCCAGTGCCTTCGACAGAGTCATATCGTCAGCGTATTCCAGGTCGGCGCCGACCGGAAGACCGAATGCGATGCGTGTGATTTTCGTGTTGAACGGTCTTATCAGGCTTGAAATGTAGAGAACAGTCGCGTCTCCTTCGACCGTCGGATTGATAGCCAGGATCAGTTCTCGCACCTGGTCGTCGTGGACGCGGTTGACCAGCTCCCGCACTGTGAGCTCGTCGGGACCTTTGCCTTCCAGCGGAGAAATCAGCCCTGTAAGGACGTGATACAAGCCTTTGTATTCACGCGTTCTTTCCAAGGCTATAACGTCTCTCGAGTCTGCCACCACACAAACCAGCTGCCTGTCGCGTCTTTCGTTGGTGCACAGCTCGCAGGGATCGGCTGCCGACAAGTGAAAACAGTGGCTGCAATTTCGCACCTTGTCTTTTGCTTCGACCATCGCGTCAGCAAAAGACTGCACCGACTCATGAGTCATGCCCAGCACATGAAAAGCCATGCGCTGGGCTGATTTAGGACCGACGCCCGGCAGCTTCTGAAATTCTTCAATAAGCCTCGCGAGCGGCGGCGTGAAATACATTGTCGGTTTCCTGTTTTAGAAGCCCATACCCGGAGGCAGCATTCCGCCGAGATTCTTCATGGCCTGCTGTTCGCCGGCTTGTTTTGCTTTGTGGCAAGCATCTTTGATGGCAGTCAGAATCAGGTCTTCGAGCATCCCGATATCTTCAGGATCGACAGCATCCGGTTTGATTTTGACGCCGGTGAATTCCAGGTCGGCATGGCAGCTGATAGTTACTGCGCCGTTGCCTGCTGAGCCTTCGATTTTGGTCTTGGACAGCTCGGCCTGAATCTTTTGCATCTCGTTTTGCATCTTAGCCAGGTTGCCCAGCAGTTGGTTCATGTCTGGTTGCATAATTTCTCCGTCGCCCTCGGGGCTGATTGTGAGCTGGGATTGCCGACTGATGATGAAATCAGGGCGTCGGCAACAGATAGGTAAGATTATAGGCTGTGCGGTCGAGCCCCTCGGGCGCTTGTTGCGCTCGGTAAATGTTTCTTAAGGAGCGGACGCGCTTCTAAGGCTCACTTGACGGTAAGTATCTATACTAAGGCAATCGTGGAGCAGCAAAAAGAACGCCTGCCCGCGTGAAATGATGAATTCGTCAGCTATTGGCGTCCAGTACTGCTTTCAAGAGAAGTGACTGTCTATGCAAGATTTTGAAACGACAACTGAAAATAACGAATCCACAAACGAAGAGCGTGAGCCCGCCTATGTGCGTCTCAACGCAGCCATGAAGCAAGTCTTCAAGAAGTTTGTCCTGTTCGTTTCGTTTGGCCCTGGCATTTTGGGGTTCCTGTGGTTACTTGGAAAAGTATTCAAACCTCGCTAAAAGACCCGCTTAAGGCGTTGGAAGAGCGAAACCCTTCTTACTATGCTCGTTATGCGGGCGTGGAGGATGAGTTCGGCTTCGACTTGGAGACATTCGCCAAGTGGGAGCCGGTTTTTCGTTTTTGCTATGAGGAGCACTTCAAAGTGCGAGTCAGAGGCATCGAAAATATCCCTTCCGATGGAGCTGCGCTCCTGATTGGCAATCATTCCGGGCTTCTGCCCCTGGATGGCGCCATGATCACTATGGCGATGAGTAACCATCACCCGGCACCCAGACGAGTGAGGTATATGGTCACCGACTGGTTTTTCACTCTGCCCGGCATCAGTGAATGGATGATGCAGACCGGACAAGTAAGAGCGACTTTGGAAAATGCTCGCAAGCTTGTTGATAGTGGAGAGCTCGTAGGCATCTATCCGGAAGGATTGAGAGGGGTGGGAAAAACCTTCAAAGAGCGCTACAGAATTCTGGATTTCCATCCGGGCTTTGTACAACTGGCTATCGAAAGACAGGTGCCGCTCATTCCTGTTGCCACTGTCGGTGGTGACGAAATTTTTCCCAATTTCGTCAATATCAAGACTTTCGCTCAGATGCTGAAGATGCCTTTCTTTCCTGTAACACCGGCATTCCCCTGGCTGCCTTTCCCACTTATGTTCATCCCCTTGCCGGTCAAATGGATGATCAACATACACAAACCAATCAAACTGGATTACCCGCCTGAAAAGGCAAGAGACAAGAAACTCTGTTTGAAAATCGCACGTGAGATTCAGTACGACATCCAGAGAGATTTAAACCGCTTGCTAAAAGAACGCAAATCGGTTTTTACCGCCTGGACCGAAGATGAGAACGGAAGGAGTGAAACACCGTGAAAGCCTTTGCTACAAGACATAAGCAGTTCATTCGCAACTCGCACAAAAGCGAAGATTATTTCGGCTTTGAGCTGCGCACCCTGGCAAAACTGGAACCCGGATTGAAATTCCTCTACGAAGACTGGTGGAAAGTCGAATTCAAGAATCTCGAAGCCATTCCGGATGAAGGACCAGCCCTGATTGTCGGCAACTCCACTGGCCTTGTGCCGTGGACAGCGCTCATGCTCATCTATGCGCTCATGTCCAGAGAAAACCCCCGCCGAGTCCATGTTGTCTGCGACATGGATTGGATTGAGGACGAGCGAGTTCACCACTTCTTGCGCGAACTCGGCTTTGTGCCGTGGTCTTCGGACAACGTGAAGCGCTTGTTGGCCAGAGGCGAAATCGTCGCTACTTTCCCAGAAGGTATTGCCAGCACGCAAAAGACTTTCTCGCAAAGGTATCGCCTGGGCGACTTCGACTGGACCCGCTTGCTCTCTGCCGTTGAAGAGGGCGTGAAGATTATTCCGCTCGCCACGCTCGGGCTCGATGAAGCCGTGCCGGTTCTCTTCAATGCCGACAAAATTGCCAAATTGCTCAATATGCCGGCATTTCCAGTCACGCCGTTTTTCCCTTTTTATCCATTCCCGGTCAACCTTTTCAGCTTGCCGATTCAGTGGAAAATGAGCTTTCTTGCACCTTCGCAGTATAAGAAAGAGAGCAACCGCGACAAGGTAGAAGAGCAGGCAAAATCCCAGGCTCGTTATCTGGAAGGCGAAATTCAGGCTGAAATCAACCGTATGCTGCGCACCCGCAGTCATATGTTTGCCAGATAAGGTCCATAAAGCACTGAAATGAGGTTCGCGCTCCGTATGGTCTATCGACCAGATGGAGCGCGTTCCTTGTAGGGGGGTTATGGGTTTGTGGGATTGTATCGTTTAACTTTTGGGATTCCTTTTTAAGCGGTGCGCAGCGCTTGCACCTCTTCCAGCATGCGATAGAGAGTTTTATAGGCTCTCTGCTGCACGTAGGGGTTTTCGTCTGTTGCCAGAATGCGCAGTATGGCGACCGGCACGTGATAGCTTTCAGCCAGACGTACTCTTACATCCGGGCTCTCGTCGCGAGCCAGCTTCCAGGCGGTCTTAATTGAAATATTCATGTTTTCCGCCACCGCTGCGCGCACCTGGGCTTCGTCATGGTTGGCTAGTTTGGCCAGGGTTGTCGTGTGCGTGCGCGGATTTTCGGCAATACGCTCCAGCAAACGGACCGTGCCGTCGTTAGAAAGGTGCTCCAGCACTGGGGGTGGAGTGTTAGGGTTGATCGCCAGCAGCCATCTGATTCGTGCAGCTTCAGCTTCTACACTTTTCTTGGAATCCTTTTCTACTGGACGCTTCGCGGCTTGAAACTCGACTTCATTACACAGCAGCACTTTTAACGCCTCCCTGATTTGGGTTTCCGGGGAGTCCCACCGAAAACGATAGGCGAAGGATAGGTCATACTCTCCCCCGTCCCTTCCACGGCCGCCAGACTCTGGCATATATGGGTTCCCGAAAAATGATTCAATTCTGTTGGTGTTCATGAAATTGAATACGTCCGGTTGCCCACCACCGTATATTCAAATTATTACTGAGAGTTAAGCATCGCCGGGATAAGCCCATATATAACTTTGTATAGGGTCCGATATGGGTTTATGGTTTTTGGGCATAGGCGGCAAAAAACGGGGACGCCAGCCCCCGTTTTCGTTGCGTCTATTTCCCCTGCCAGTAAACTTGGACCTCGAAGATTAAATGGCTCGAGCGTAGTTATATAGGTTCGAGAAGAATCGATTGACTTGAGTCAGTGGACTCTGACCGCTCTGCTCAACCAGTTGCGTCAGGCGCTTGCGCGTTTCTGATGCTCGAAATTGCTTCCAGCAAGCGGATGCTTTATTCTCGCTTCGCGCCGCCGCAACGCGCTCGAGAGTCTTGCTTGCTCGGCAAGCTACATACGGATTTTCGTCTTCAGACAAAGCTTTCAGAACCAGATCCGGCAGGCGGTGATTTTCAGCCAGACCGAAGCGAACATCTGCATCTTCGTCACTCATCAACTGCCACAATGTCTCCAGATTGGTCTGGCTATTTTCAGCAACCGACAGCCGCACTTGCGCTGCTTTGTGCTGAGCTAGTTTTTTCAGTAATGACGGCGCGCAATTGGCGTTGCTGGCTATGAGTTCGAGAATCGCTGGGCTTGCGGTTCTTGCCAGTGCTTCAAGCACGTCCGGTGTGGTTTTCGAACTGGTAGCGATGATGCGGTCGCAAAAGGTCTCATCCCTAGCTGCCATCGAACTATTGTTCTGTACTGCGCTGTCTGTAGAAGGAATAAATGTCGTAGTGCACTCCATGCCGATAATGTTCATCACAATGTACTCTCCTCTTCCTGTTAGAAGCGGGGTTGGGGGAAGCCCCTGGTGGTATTTGCCTGACTGCCGTAGACGGTTGTATACGTGCCCTTGTGAATTTGGACAGCGAATTGAAATTTTGTTTTGCGCATCACCGCAATTGATACCGCGGGAAAGATAAAACCGCCGATGGTGACTGCACTTATAGTGTTAGCCCTAATGGGTGACTCTACAGGAGTGCCACAATCGATCAGGGTTTTCTCAATACACATATGCCCTCTTCTTTTCCATATGGTCCCGCAATCGCTTGACAGGCAAGCGAGTGCGACGCATCTTTGCTTTCCTATATATTGACTGCGACCGGTGACAATGGCGAAAATGCTGGGTTTTCCCTGTATATCAATATGCGGATCGCTATATCCACACAGCAGGTGCTGGGCCTAGGATAGTAGTGTGGGCGTTGTTGGGTGTGATTCGCGAGTGAATGAGGTTCGTTTCAAATGGAACATCTTTATGGAAAGGCTCAAGGCAAAGAGTCTGCCACCTCGTCTGCTCTAGGGAGTGAAGAGATGCGAACAAAACTTGCCATGGCTGTGAATCCTAATACTCCGTCTAAGATTCTTGATGAACTGGTCGAAACTTCGCCGGAATGCATATTGGAAAGGATAGCGGAAAACCCACGTGCATCTGCTGCAACTCTTTCCAAGCTGGCTGCGCATTGTTGCGCTGCCGTGAGAGTGGCTGTTGCTGAAAATACTAATACCCTTCTTGATGTACTGCTGGAGCTGGTGCAGGACGAGAGCGTCGATGTTCGTTATAGCATCGCTGAAAATCACAGCATGCCGTTCGGCATTCTCGAAAGTTTGATCGACGATGAAAACCCCTATGTTTCCATGCGTGCGCGTAAGACTCTTGCCCGTCTTGTGGAAAATAATGTTCGGCGCGGAAGATTCAAACTCGGCGGCGATTCAGTCGAACGAAAGTATCAAACCGGCTAAATTCACTGAACGCTCTTTTTCGAGCGAATTCGGCTGTCAGAGGTGATTTGCCCGTCGCGCATTCGGACGATGCGGCAGGCGCGATTGGCTACTTCACCGTCGTGTGTGACAATAATTACTGTGATCCCTTGTTCAACTAGCTCGTCGAAGAGTGCCATGATTTCTTCGGCTGTGTGGCTGTCCAGCGCCCCGGTCGGCTCGTCGGCCAGAAGAATGCGCGGTTTATTCACGATTGCTCTGGCTATTGAAACGCGCTGCTGCTGCCCTCCCGATAATTGGGTCGGACGATGATACATTCTCTGAGCGAGCCCGACTTGTTGCAGTGCAAATTGCGCGCGCATTACTCTTTGTTCTTTGTCTACGCCCGCATAAACCAGAGGCAGCATCACGTTTTCAATCGCAGTCATAGAGGACAATAGATTGAATTGTTGAAAGACAAAACCGATTGTGGAATTGCGAATCTCAGCAAGCTCATCATCACTTAAATGGAAAACATCCTTGTGATTGAGCAGATAGCTGCCTTCTGTCGGCCTGTCCAGGCAGCCGATCAGATTCATGAGAGTGGATTTCCCGGAGCCGGATGTTCCCATGATCGCTACATAGTCGCCGTCTTCAATGGATAGAGTCAGCTGCTTGAGCGCATAGAGAGGCTCTTCGCCCATCTCGTATACGCGACTTATGTCTTGCAGTTCAACGACATTCTCCGCCATTACTCTGTCCTCAGCGCTACGATGGGATCGAGCAAGGCTGCTTTCCGGGCCGGATAAATGCCGAAGAATAGCCCGATTCCAAAAGAGACTGCAAATGCCAGAAAAACCGAAAAGGGCGTGACAATACAAGTCCAATTGGCAAATCTTCCGATCCAATCGGAGCCCAGCATTCCCAGTGCGATGCCCAAAAGTCCGCCCGTCACCGAGAGGATTATTGCTTCCAGAACGAATTGCCAGAGTATGTCGCCGAATTTTGCACCGATGGCTTTTCTGATGCCGATTTCTCTTGTGCGCTCGGTAACTGAAACCAGCATGATATTCATGATTCCGATCCCACCTACAACCAGTGATATTCCGGCAGTCGCTCCCAGAAGAAGAGAGAAAACGCCGGTTATCGACTGAGCCGTTTGCATGATATCCATCTGCGTTCGGATCATGAAATCATCCTGGTCAGGCGACTTTATACCGTGGCGGAGTCTAAGCAGGTTGGTGATTTGAAATTGTGCTTGCAGATCTTCTCCATCTTTTGCTCGCGCCAGAACCATTTTTACTGCCTGACCCGTGACGGTGTTCAGCCCGAAGAGAGTGCTGTAGCCTGTCGTGATCGGTATGAAAATCTGGTCGTCCATGTCCGTCATTTGATTAGCGCCTTTCTTTTCCATAACGCCAATCACTTGAAATAGTTCACCGCGAATGAGAATCTGCTTGCCGATTGCCGATTCATCAGGAAAGAGGTCTTCTTTTACCGTGTCTCCGATGGCGCAGACTCGGGTGGCATCTTTCATGTCATCTGCGGCAAAGAAACGACCTCTTACCGGATGGAAATTGCGCACTTCAGGATAGGAAGGCTCCGTGCCCAGCACGGTAGTCGAGGTATTGTACTCTCCATGTTGGACCTGGAAAGAGCTCTGGTATTGGGCGGCAACTTCCTCTACCGAAGGGCAGGTCTCCTTTATCGCCTTGGCGTCTTCATATGTCAGAGTCGGTGCCGTTCCCTGTCCTTGCGAAATGCTCGCATTGCTGGCTGCGCCCGGGCGAACATATATAAGGTTCACACCCAGAGATTGAACTTGCTTCTCCGCTTCTTTCTTCGCGCCCTCGCCGATTCCCATCAGTGTAATTACAGAGGCGATGCCGATGACGATGCCCAGCACCGTCAGACTACTGCGCAGTTTGTTGCTCAGGATGCCTTGCCAGGCTATTTTGACTAGCTCTCTGAAGCCCATCTCGAATGAATTAGCGCCCGAATCCGCGTGGTATCATGCCGCCGCCGCCTCTGCCTGACCGTCCGCCCATGCCGGGAGGTCCGCCCATGCCGCCGCCGCGTCCCAAATATCCTTCTTTCTCTAAGTGTTCTTTGGACAAGCCTTTGAATACATAATCGCCTTCTTTCAGACCGGCAAGCACAACGATATTTCTGTCCACCGCCTCACCGGTTTTGACCTTCTTGAACTCTGGGTTTCCGTCTTTGTCCGGAACATAGACACCTGTTTCGCCTCGCCTCGATACCACGCAGACAGCCGGTATCATCAGCGCGTCGTCTTGCTGTCCGACTAGAAATCCGGCGCTGACATTCATGCCGGAAAGCAACCTATTCTCGGGGTCATCGACGATTTTTGCGTGCACCTCGAAGGTGGTGACGTTCATGGTCACGATTGCAGCCGGTGCAATTTGTGTGACTTTGCCGTGGAAAGTCCTCTCTGGAAAAGACGTAGCGACAATCTCGACGTCTTGTCCGATGCGGATCTTTGGAACATTCGCTTCCGAAACCTGTGCCACCATTTCCAGTGTGCCGGCCAGAGAAACGATGGAGCTGGATGTCGCTGAAGTTGTTGCAGCAGAAGTTGTCGGTGTGACAATTGCACCGACGTCGGCGTATTTCTGAGTGATGATGCCGTCGAAAGGCGCCTTGATGCGCGTATCGTTGCGCAGGCTCTCCAGGTATTGCAGATTGCCTTTGGATTGTTCTGATGAGTGATAGGCAGCCGCTATGTCCTCTTTTCGGAATCCGGCCAGCATCAATTTGTACTGTTGTTCGAGGGCTTCGCTGTCGGCCTGGCTCTGAGCTTTGGCGACACGGGCTTGATTGAGTTCGCGTTCTGCCGCATCCAATTGCGCTTTGGTCACTTGAGCCGCTGTTTCTGCGTCGATAGCCGTCTGCTCGGATATCGCGCCGCTTTTCGCCAGGAATGCTTGTGCTTTTGCAAACTGTTCGTTGCGCTTGAGCTGTGCCTTCAGCGCTTCCATCTGTGCCGACAACCGGCTAATATTGTGCTCCGCATTGCGCACTCCTTCGCGGGCGCGCTGCTGCTGAAATCGTGCCTGCAAAACCTCTTGCGGTCGATTGCCGTTTTTCATTTTCATACTGTTATCGACAGTGGAGAGCCAGGCTCCGCGCGCCGCTTCAATCTGTCCGGCTAAATTGCTGTCATCCATCAAAGCAATGATCTGACCTTTTTTAACGCGGTCGCCTTGAGTCACATACAACTCTTTGAGAAGACCTGTCTGCTTGGGGCTGATTTTAACTTCACGAACCGGCTTGATGAGCCCCGTTGCAACGACCTTCAGTGTGGCGACACCGCGCTTCACTTGAGTCGCATCCTTTTTCCAATCTTTGTTTGTTTTAGGACCCTGGGTAAGAAAGTAGGCTCCGCCGGCGGCTAGAGAGAGGGCGATCGCACCAATGATCCACAGGCGTTTTTGCCCGCGTTTTTTCTTTGTGCCTTCCGGCCTTGTGCTCGCCCCTATATTCGATGATTCGAGACTTGTCTCGCGCGCTGCTTCTTTAGGATTCAAGAGCTGTTGCAACCAATTCATAGATGTAAACAGTAATGATTAAATCGACGCATGCCCAAAAAACATGTTCCTACCTATTCTAGTACTGCAAAGTCCCCGCGGAACTTATTTTGGGCGGTCGGGTCGCGGTGAGCGTGCCTACCGAAATCATACCTGTATCTCGAAGAAGCTGAGCCTGAGAGATGTTGTAATTGATAATCGCCTGGGCCTGGCTGGTCAGCGAGTTAATGTAGTCGCGCTGAGCCTGAATCAGTTCGAGGTTGATGCCCTGACCGTAGCGCAGGCGTAAATTAGCAAGACGCAGCTGCTCGCTTGATGAGAAGACCGCTTCGCCGGCAACGTCAACTTGCTCTGAGGCAGTAAGCATATTCAGGTAAGAGTTGTGTATTTCCTGCAAGACTGTCAGCAACTGTTGATTGGACTGCAACATTGCCTGTCGCGCCAACGCCCGTGCAGAAAGAGTTCGTCCAGCATCGACGACGCCCATGCCGTCCAAATTCCAGCTCAAATCAAATCCGCCGCTGAAAGAGCGCCCACCATTGCCGCTGATACCGATGCCGCCGCCGCCCCCGCCGGTGGGAATGATTACTGTCGAGCCGGAAAGCCCGTTGTTATTTCCGCTTGCGTTGCTGCCATTGCTGTTTACAACGCTGTGTGTTTTCGAGACGAAGAATTGGAAAGTCGGATAGAGAGGAGAAGCGGCCACTTGAACATTGCGGCGAGCTGCGATGCGCAGCTCTTCGAACTGTTTCAATTCCGGACGCCGCTTGGCCGCTACCGCGACGAGCTGATTGATATTCCACTCCTGATTGACCAGGCGTGCCTCGACCGCACGCATTTCATCAGGGTAGATATTTGATTGTATGTTGGCGTTCATAGCCACAGCTAACTGAATAGCTGACTGTCTGACCAGGACTTCCTGCTGCAGGAGAGCTTGCTTGTCCAGGGCTAACTGAGTGCGAGACTGATAGATGGCAAAATTCGTGCCGACGCCGGCCTCTTTCAACTGTTCGTTGAGAGCCAGCTGGGCTCGGGAAAGCTCCACGGATTTGACGCGGATCTGCAAGAGCACATGGTTGAGAATCAGCTCGTTATAACGCCGGTAGACTTCCAGTAACGTGTCGTTGATCGTGGCTTTATAACTGTTTTTCGCCGCTTTGGTTCTATTCAGATTTACGAGCGCATTGTAGAAAACTCCGCCGCCCTGAAATACGGGAAACCTGACGGTGGTTGAATCTGTGAAAGTGTTTGTGATCGGTGGTCTCTGGCTGTCCACTTGCTGATATCGATAAGTGGTCGTGAAATCAGGCAAAAACTGTCCCAGAGAACTGACGAAGAGATACTTCTGTGAATCGAAACCGGCATCGGAGATGCGGATCGGCAAGCTGTTATAGAGTGCGTAGTTGAGGCAGTCTTTGAGCGGAACAATCTCGTTGTATGTGGCTTCCAGGCGAATGGCGGGCAGCTTGTTCTTTCCAATCGGCAAGAGCTGAGACATCGGTACCGGGTCGAGCGATACTTCTCGAGCGCGCTCCAGGTCCGGACCTTTCAGTTGCGGGTCTGTACTGCCGCCGGTGAAGGCCGGGCGAGGTGTAGGAGTCGGATAGAGATCTTCGAGCTTTGTGCCGGCCGGAGGATTGGTGAGAAAGCCTGTGGGCGGAGGTGACGGATTCACGCGGGATTTCAATAGAGATGGGCTGTTCGGCTCCTGCCGCTGATCTGAGTTGGGATCGCTGTCTCCCGCTTCTGAATCGGCCGCCCATCCTTGCAGCGGAGTGCCAAGCAGGGCAAGGGTTACCGCCATCAATATGAAGTTATTCTTCCGCAGTGAAATGGTCATGATTCCTGATGGGAGCCCAAGACTTTATTTATCCTGACAAGTGTCATTTTTCTCGGTATCCCACAAGATCGTAGCAGTGAAGCCGTGACAAAGACACGCAATCGGGAGATTCTCATTGAAATAGGCAGAACTCGGCGACTTATGTGGTGGTTGACGTGCACGAAACAGGGGCTGTTCCGCCCCGAATCTAAGTCTTCGTTAAGCATAGAGCTTAGCAGTTGCTTGTTGTCGAGAGGGCGAATTAGATATGATCGTCTCAACAGACAGCGGCGCTGCGGGTGAGTGGATACTAGGATTCGAAATTAAGTATGGCAACAAAGAATCGAGACATCCAGGGAATACTTCAGGGACTCTTCAATTTCACTGTCGCGAAAAAACTTCAGTGGTATTTGTTGGTCATCGCCGGATGCGCATCAATCATTGCTCTTGTCGCTCCCCATTTGGTGGAAGGTAAAAGAGTCATTGAAGCAAATTCGAGCCTCTTTGCCGGGGTGATTCTCTCTATGTTGCTGGTTTTTCGCACCAACAGCGCATATGACCGCTGGTGGGAAGGTCGTCGCGCCTGGGGACAGCTGGTTAACGACCTGCGCAACCTCTCCATCAAGTATTACGAATTCGTCCGTCCAAACCTGCAAGAGCGTGAAGCTTTCGCTAAACTACTGATTCGTTTTGCTTACGGTATGAAAGATCATCTGCGCATGCTCGATTCAACTCATTCGAGAGCGCCTGAGTGCGACAATCCAGTCAGCGAACACCCGATGCTTATCGTCGAGGAGATTTATGCGGTCCTCGACCAGAAGCGCCGGGAAGGGCGGTTGAACGACATGATGTTCAACGTGGTCGATCCGCATGCACGTGCGCTTCTCGATGTTCTTGGCTCCTGCGAGCGCATTGCCACTTCTCCTATTACCGAATCGCACAAGAGCATTATTCTCCACATCATCGTTACCTATTTGCTCTTTGTTTCTTTTGCCCTTGCTCCTGAATTTGGCATCTGGAGCGTGCCGGTTGTGCTTGTCGGTGCGTATATGGTGCTAGGATTAGAAATCGTTGCCGAGGAGAAGGAGCATCCTTTCGGCACCGCAGAAGAAGATTTGCCACTGGACCGAATTTGCAATAATATCGAGCGTTCAGTCAACAAACTACTCCTCTGTGACAGTCTGCTTGAGCGGGACATCGAATGGGGGCACACCGTCCGAGTACTGCCCAAAGCAGAAGTCGAGATACTGGCAAAAGAAACTACACGCTAGGTTTGATGGAGTCTGCATTCCAATGACGTCTAGTTCTAAGGATACAAAATTGCAATTAGCAGAAACCCCTGACCTTAGAGTAAGCGCTGTCGACAAGATTTACTCCATCTGGTTTTTGACCTATTTCATTCTTTCATCGGTCTTCTTCAACTCAATCACTGCAATCATTACTGTTCTTACGTTTCCGTTCGATAAACGCAGGCGCCTTGTGCATATGGCTTCTTGCGTGTGGGGCTCGCACTATCTTTATACAAATCCACTTTGGAGATTCAAGCTCGAAGGCGCGGAGCATATCGATCCGAACAAGACCTACATCATAATTGGAAATCACTCTTCGTATTTCGACATTCTCGTTTGCTATTCACTTTTCCGCTGTTTCAAGTTCGTGTCGAAAGAGACGATTTTCAAAATTCCTCTGATCGGCTGGAACATGTATTTGAATCAGTATGTGAAAATTCGTCGCGGTAATCTGGCTTCTATTAAAGAGATGATGGCTGTTTGCAAGGACTGGCTCAAGAAAGATGCTTCGGTGATGATGTTTCCGGAGGGAACCAGGACCGAAACCGGCGAATTGCTGCCCTTTCGCGCCGGCTCTTTCAACTTGTCGCTGGAGCTGGGCGTGCCTGTCGTACCGATTGTGATTTATGGAACCTATGAAGTGTTCCCGAAAATTCGCAATGTCGTTAAAATGAACCAGACTATTCGCGCTCGCGTTCTGCCGCCTTTGATGCCTTCAGACTATCAGGGCAAACCAGGCAAAATGAAAGACGATGCATTCAAGTTGATGAACGACGCTCTTCACGAATTGCGTGCGCAGAATCAGATTGGCACCACGGCCGGTGCCGATGAAAAACTGATTTCGACGAAAAATAACTAATTCACTAATTTCCCTGGCAATTTCGATAGACTGCGACGACTGCATTCAACCTGCATTGGTCTCCAACCGTTTTGCCGATGTTTATGGCTTTTGCCAGCACCTGGCGCGCCTCCGCTTTCAAGTTCTTGTTATAGAGAGCGGCTCCGCAGTTATAGTACGCGGCCATTAAGTTCTCCGAGGCGACACTGTATGTTTTGTCCAGGCGCAGAATCTCGTTTAAGACAATAATGGCCGAGCCGCTGTCGCCATTCGTCATGCAGTTGGCTGCGGCTCTGCAGAGGTCGTGGCAGGTATTGCGCTTGTCGAAACCTTTAGCTCGAATGTCGTCGATGATTTTTTTTGCGGCATAGACAACATTCATTGTTGTCCTATCGCGAGAAGTAAGGCATATGTTTGGGCTGGTGGGCAAAATCTCTTTGTCTCCGCCTTTTACTTCGCTCAAAATGAATACATCCTTGTACATCACATCTGAAGGTCTCAGGCTGTGACCCAGACCAAGAGCATGACCGAGTTCGTGCATGGCTGCCCATTTCATTGCCAGGAGGCTAACGTGTTTCTTGTCTAGAGTCGTGAGGATGGCGATGCGAGCGTGGACGATTCCCTCGCCGCCAACGGTGTCCGGACAGGTTGTACCTAAAGTCAAAGTGTGCTCCAAGTCCGGCGCCAATAAAGTCGTCCAGTTGAATTCGATGTCAGCGTCTTTCGCCTCATCGACCGTTTGAAAGCTTATCTTTCCATCTGTTGCTCGGGTCCATTCCTGGCAGGCCGCTTTCGCCTCATCGACGTATTGCGGATCGAAGCCGGGAATATCGGAACCTGGCTTGTAGTAAACCTTGAGCGGCATTCGTTTTCTCTGCCAGGATTCGATAAACTCCATACCCGCAACATAATTGTCCGTTGGGCTTTGCAGCAGCCGGTCCGGAGCGCTGGCCGCGCCTTGAAGGCGTCTGCCCGCCGGCGCGGCGCAAGCAGAGTGGGCGCTTGAAATCAGTGAAGAGCAAAGTATCAAGAAAAGAAGCGGAATTCCCGCGCAACTCAAAGCAGAGGCGCGGCCTGCGCACAATTGTGCGCGCCTGTTTCTCATTTTCATATTCTGTTATTTGACCTGATTACTACTAAGAGGGCTCTCGCCACACGCTATTACTTTTTGACAGGGTTTCCAATAGGGTTTTCCCTGCATCCGGGCATGCCGTTTAATCTTTCAGTCCAGATCTTGCCACAAAAGAAGTTCAGAGTGAAACTGCATACCCTTCTCTTTTGTTGCGAGGTTCTCATGGTTGAAGCTGATTTTCGCGCATCCATTGGGAAGAGTCTGCGTTCTCACAAAAGAAGAGCGGCCGAGTCGTCTGCCGGCGCTTTACCTTCCAGGGTCGACTGCACTTCCAATTTTGTCTATCTGTCCGAGCTCAAACATCTGGTTGGTCTTTGCGCCTGGTGGGCGTTTAAGACGTGGAGCAAATACAACAGTGCATACACGTTTACTAGAAGAGTGGAGAGTTTTGCAAGACACTGCAATCTCAATGAGATTCCGCTGACTGTTTTGTATATAGATGATGAGGGTTTACCTCTGGGCATGGCTTCGCTGCGATTGAACGATGGCATTCGTCCGGACATAGGTCCATGGCTTGGAAGTGTCTATGTAGATCCTGCTGTGCGCGCAAGAGGCATCGGTACCGAGCTGGTGAAAGAGATTGAAAGAAAGGCTCGCAATTTAGGTTATATGAAGATCTATCTGTTGACCTATGAAGATACGCTGCAGGACTGGTATGCCGGCCTGGGTTGGAAAACGATTGGCAAAGATGTCTGTCACGGAAACGAAGTGACCGTGATGGAGCTGGATCTTGTTTGAGCAGAACTCGACTTTTGGTGTGAACATCACCAAGACTATTTTTTGAGAGCCGGCTCTTTCTTCATAGCGTCGATATGCTTTTGCAGTTCGTGATGGCTGATCGTCTCTTTATGAGTGGCAATCCACCAGTAATTTCCCCAGGCATCTTGTACGCCACCTGAGCGGTCGCCATAAAATTGATCGGCTGGTTTATGCACGCTGGTGGCACCATTTTTCAAGGCGCGGTGATAGGTGACATCAGCATCTTCGACGTAAACATAGATGCCTGCAGGCATCGCTTTGAATTCTTCGCAGGCCTCGCCGAGCATCAATTTAGAATCGCCTATTCTAATTTCTGCATGCGCTATTTTGTCTTCCCTGCGCAGGCATTCTGTCGTAGTGCCGCCAAATGTTTTCTCGACGAACTCGATAAACTTGGAGGCGTCTTTGACGATCAAGTAAGGGGTGAGCACATGTTGTCCTTCTGGAATCCACTTCTTTTGCATGAGTGATTTCTCCTCCCTTGAATGAGGTATGGGGCGAACTCTTTTGCAAGACGTCGCCATGCAAGACGGTTTTGACCGTCCGATTAAGGCGCTATTCTAACCTGCCCTTGTCCGGTTCTCTCTGCCTGACAACGCGGTTTAACTTTAATGCTGTGCGCCTTCTGCGTTCAAACTCGTTTCCCAGGCCTCAGGCTCGTATTTCAATCGCTGGGCTTCAAATCGATCGGCGGCTGCCTCTTTCGCTTTGCCCAGGCGTTCGTTTACAAGGGCTCTATGGAAATATGCGGCTCCGTCCTCAGGAGCTACTTTCATAGCCTTCTCCAGATCTGCAGCCGCCAGTTTGAATTCTCCCAACTGCAAATAGCACAAGCCTCGCGTGTCCAGTGCCAGCGCTAATTCAGGTGCAATGGATAGAGCTTTGTTGCAGTCCTCGACGGCTGCCTGCCAGTTGCCGAGGACTGCGTATGACCAGGCTCGATTATTGTAGGCGACAGGATTTCTGTTATTGAGCTCGATTGCCTTATTGATGTCTTCGATGGCCGGCTCTTCTTTATTCTGGCAGTGACGCACATAGCCCCTGCTGAGATATCCGTCAGCGTTCTGGGGCTCGACTGCGATTGCCTGATTGCAATCTTCAATCGCATCGTCAAAGCGTCCGATTTTGCAAAATGCGCTGGCGCGCTTGAGAAAAATTTCCGCACTTTTGTATTTCTTTGCGGCGGAATTCAAGTAAATGAGTGCTTCTTGATATTTCTTCTGCTTTAGCAGAGGCAGCGCATTTTGCAAATCGAGCATGGCGAGAAACTGCGGATTCGAGCGCACAGTGAAGTATTCTGCGCTGGTTCCAAGTATCAATGCTGTCAGTGCAATACCAACCACGGTCGAGTCTCTTTTGTTCCAGATTTTTTTCAGATCTTGCCGGAAGAAGTGCGAGAGCAGAGTGCCTGCAAGAAAACCTCCCAGGTGAGCCGCATTGTCGACACCCGGAATAAAAGCGCCATAAACGCAGCTTATAACCACTGCGATAAGCAGCATCACACGAGCCGGACGCAGAATTTCTCTGGCGGAGAAGCCGCTTGCTAAAACCGATTCTTCGACGAAACATCCGAACAGTCCGAAAAGAGCGCCTGACGCACCGGCGCTTATTTGATATGGATTCCAGATCAGACTGGAAAGCGAGCCGGTCACTCCCGAGATCATATATAGGGCAAACATTCTGCGGCCGCCCAGGAGATTTTCAGCGAAAGGACCCAGGTTGAAGAGAACGTATAAATTTACAGCCAGGTGGAATACGCTGGCATGCAGAAACGTGTTGCTTATGATTCTCCAGGGCTCACCGCCTAGTGTCAGCGGTCCATAATTGGCGCTCCAGTTGATCAATGTTTGCTCCGAAGGATCAAGCATTGAGCGCCAATTCGTCATCACCACCAGCATGATGAAGACCAGCATGTTGGCGGCAAAGAGAGCGGCCGTGACCGGCGCTTGTTGCAGCAAGGTTTTTGCTTTCGAGCTGCTTTCAGAGCTAACTGACGAGCCCACTTCTCTATTTCCCGTCGCCGGCTGCTGGTCGGTCATTCTTGTCCTGTGGGTATCCTTGAGTAGATGTCGATCATATCTGATCGTCGCCAAACCGGTGTGTCATCTCAGGTTAATCCACCGAATTGATAAGTTCTAAAAGGGCTCGCTTCAGCTGTACGACTTCAGTTCGCAAATCAATCAACATTGCCTGGCGGTTTTGCAGCAGCGTGATAGTCATTTCGCGTTTGTGCCCCAGTGTTCCTGTAAGCGCGGACAAATGCTCCGCTGCATTCGACCTCTTCTCATCCCATACGTAATTCGATTTTTTCCATTTCTCAATCAGTGTCTGGCGTCTTGTTTTGGATGTATCGGATTTTGCAGGCACTTGATTCAGCCAGTTCCAGACGCTGGCCGGGTAGAAAGCTTCTTCGTCCGTGCCATGCTCGAAAATCGGAGCGAGCATGTTGGGATATCCCAGTAAGTCGCGCTTTTCCCCATTCATCTGCCTCAAAGAGCGCAATGCCAGTGCTGTAGGAATCACACCCGCGAGAATGCCGATAATGCCCTCTGGTATTGCCAGTTTGGGCACATAAGGTGTTCCGATTCCGAAACTGGACGAAGTCGCCCACAAAATTCCATTGCTCCACTGGCTCAGGGCCGTCGATAGCCACACTGCTCTGTCTCGCTTTGCCACCATTTCGGTCAGAACTTCATTGAATTTATTCTGCTCTCCGTCTATCACGGCAAGAACATAGTCAACTTCCAGGTTCAGTTTCAAAATAGTCTGCGCCAACTCGTGTCTCGCATCACCAACATCCTGATGCAGAGCCAGTTTCTCAATCGTGGGCGGCAGCCCCTTGTATCGAGCCAATTGATCGGAAAGATTTCTGTAGTGATCGAATTTTGGTTGCAAATTGAGTCTATTGATCAAATCTCGCGAATCAGCCGACAGCTTGACTCGGTATTTGTCAGCATCTGTAATATCGCGCTTTTCGGCATGCGTATCCAGTGCTTCTTGCGCTAGCACCTTGCTTGATGCGAAGAAAAAGCTGTTAGAGCAAAATGTTGCAATGCATGCAAAGGATATAAAACGCTTGCATGTACGCTTTGACCGCAAAGTAACAAAATCCTCGTCACCGACCCACGTAAAGATAACATTCCGGTGTTGACAAAGTTGTAGACGACTGGTCTAATAAGGTGTGATTTCGATGGCAGCCTTCTGGCGGTGTTTTCGCTTGTCGGTTTGAAGTCGTGCATCTTTTGATGATTCATTTTTCGATAAGAGATATGGGGGATAATCAAATCTCTTCAATCGTCGCTGTCTTGCGGCGCTAATTTCCATTCGGTGCGGAGGACATCACATGGAGTATAGATACCTCGGTAATGCAGGACTTAAGGTGTCCGCTGTCGGCTTGGGTTGCATGAGTATGAGCTGGGCTTACGGCTCGCCTGATGAAGCCGAGGGAATTCGCACCATTCATCGCGCGCTGGATATCGGCGTCAATTTCCTCGACACGGCTGAAATCTATGGACCTTACACGAATGAAGTGCTGGTCGGCAAAGCGCTGAAAGGACGGCGCGATAGAGCGGTCGTTGCCACCAAATTTGGTTTCAATATCGAGAATGGTGTGGCCTGCGGCGCAAATAGTCACCCCAAACATGTTAAGGAAGTGGTCGATCAGTCGTTAAAGAGGCTGGCGATTGACTATATCGATCTTTACTATCAACACAGAGTTGACCCAAAAATTCCGATTGAAGAAACGGTCGGTGCGATGTCTGAATTGGTGGAAGCCGGAAAGATCCGCTATCTCGGATTGTCCGAAGCCGGACCGGAGACATTGAAGCGTGCTTGCAGAGAGCATCAGATATCGGCGCTGCAGTCTGAATATTCAATCTGGGAGCGGGGGCTGGAGGAGCGCATCATTCCTTGTGCTCGCGAGCTGAATATCGGCATCGTTGCTTACTCGCCTGTGGGAAGAGGGTTTTTGACTGGAGAAATCAAATCTTTCGAAGACCTTCCGGAGGACGACTACAGGCGCAGTGATCCGCGATATCAGGGTGAGAATTTCGCCAAGAATATGGAACTGGTCGGCTTGGTCAAGAAAGTCGCGAATAAGCATGGTGTCACGCCCGCCCAGGTGGCAATCGCCTGGCTGCTTATGAATGGCACCGACATTGTCCCTATACCAGGCACCAAGCGCGTCAAATATTTGGAGGAGAATTCAGCGGCCTTTGCATTGAAGCTGGATAAGCAAGATCTCGAGTCCCTAGATACGCTTGCCGGCAGAACTGCAGGCGAGAGATACGAGCCACGCCGCATGGCGATGATAGAGCGATGAATTGACTGGACGAAAACACGAGAGGTTAGAAAGATGGAATTCAGACAACTAGGGCGCTCCGGATTGAAAGTGCCCGTCCTCAGTTTTGGCGCCGCTACATTCGGAGGAAACACAGAGCTCTTCAACGCCTGGGGTTCTACCGATGTAAAAGAAGCCACCCGGATTGTCGATCTCTGCCTTGATGCCGGAGTGAATTTTTTCGACACCGCCGATATATACTCGCGCGGCGCATCAGAAGAAATTCTCGGCAAGGCAATCAAAGGAAAGCGCGATCGTCTGCTTATCTCGACAAAAGCAACATTCAGAATGGACGAAGGTCCGAATGATCTCGGATCTTCGCGCCACCATCTAATCAAAGCCTGTGATGCCAGTTTAAAAAGGCTGGGAACTGATTACATCGATCTGTACCATATGCATGGCTTTGACGCTTTGACCCCTATCGAGGAGGTCTTATCAACTCTTGAAACCCTTGTGCAGCAGGGCAAAGTACGCTACATCGGTTGCTCCAACTTCTCCGGCTGGCACTTGATGAAGTCTCTCGATATTTCGCAAAAGTATGGATGGTCGAGATATGTGTCGCACCAGGCATACTATTCATTGATTGGCAGAGAATTCGAGTGGGAATTGATGCCTCTTGCCGATGATCAAAAAGTAGGCACGATGGTCTGGAGCCCACTGGGTTGGGGGCGTCTGACCGGAAAAATCCGCAGAAATGCACCGCTTCCCGAAGTGAGCCGCCTGCATAAAACAGCGGACTTCGGGCCACCTGTAAATAATGAGTATCTGTATGACGTTGTAGATGTGCTTGATGAAATCGCTTCCGAAACCGGCAAGTCTGTGCCGCAAATTGCGCTCAATTGGCTCTTGCAGAGACCGACGGTGGCGAATGTAGTGATTGGAGCGCGCAATGAAGAGCAGCTGAAACAAAACCTCGGTGCAGTGGGCTGGCAGTTGAGCGACGATCAGATGGCACGTCTCGACGCGGTCAGCGAGCCGGTTCCTGCATACCCTTATTGGCACCAGCGTCAATTTGTCGAACGCAATCCACTTCCTGTTGCGGCTAGATAGCACTTTCGAAATATCGCTCCGGTGGTGCCACCATTTATGGTGGCATGTCGGGTTGGGCTCCGAAACCGCCAGCCTGTCAGGGTATGGCTCAAAACCCGCACAGGCTGGAGTTTTGAAAATGCTTGACAACGATTGATCGCCGTGGTTTAGTTGAAGAATGCAAGTGAGACCTGCGTGGGTCGCTTAACCCTATATGCCGCCGCTATATCCGTTGCGGTGGGTCAACTTTGGTCTGCATTTGCACAGTAAAACTCACAGACAGAATCACGTATCACTCTCGGAGCTACTTGATGATCAAGAGTTTTTCAACCTTAAAACTTCGACTGGCCGAGGAAAGAGGGCCGCCTGTCTAAGTTTTGACTATCATCGAATAATCATCTCGTAAGAGAGAGCAGCCGGATCCAACTGCTCTCTCTGCGTACTTTAAGGAATATACGTTGCGGCCCGTGAGAAAAATTACTATAGTCGGCAGCAGAAGTTGCCGAGGCGTTTCAGTTGACAGCGCGAGATCTCCAAAATGTCGGCCGCGATTCTGACAAAAGTTTCTTGTCGAATATCTTTTCCGAAAGCCCCGAAAAGCGCACGGCGCTGTCGTTGTTCGTCCTATTGGCGATAGTTGTATTTGGGCTGCTCTTGCGTCTAAACGAGCTTGGCACCTACGGACTTTTTGGCGATGAGATTTACAGCGTATTGGTTGCTACCGGAAAAGGCGACCCGGAGCTGATTGCTTTCGATTCTATCCGCCCGGTCTACTTTTTTCTGCTCAAACTATGGATGAGTGCCGGCGACAGTGAAGAGTGGCTCAGGCTCTTCTCCGTCATCTTCGGAACGCTGAATATAGCCCTCACTTACTATCTTGCGCAATTGGCAGCGGGCAGGAAAGTCGGCCTGGTCGCCGCCACCCTCATGGCGCTGTCTCCTATGGAGGTTCATTATTGCCAGCTGGTGCGTATGTACACGCTGGGTAGTTCTCTTGCCCTCCTCGGCGCAATAGCGATTATTAAAGCTCTTCAGACTGAGAAGAGAATCTTTGTCTTATTGTGGGCGGCAATAAGAACTCTCATGGTTTGGACCCTTCCTCTAACTGCTACGTTGCTCGCGGTCGATATTATTCTTTGCTTTGCCAAAGAGCGAAAGAATAAGCTTGTGCCGCTAGTGTCAGCTTGCTTTGTGATTGTCCTGGCGCTCTATGCCTGCTTTGCCTGGAAGATGCCGCAACTGACCGCGACCAGCAGCTATGATGACTGGCGTTACGGTTTGCCGGTGCCGCAAGTGACGGATGCCTTGATGATGTTCGTTAACTTCACAAGCACCGCATTGCCTATTCAAGAATGCCGGGGACCTGTCGAAGGCGGTCTTTTTGCCGTCCTCTATTCATTTGCGATTCTATTCATGATTGCCTATTCTTTGCTGCCGGCGTTTAAAGAGCGCTGGCTGATCTGGTGCAGCACATGGGCCCTTTTTCCTGTTCTCATGGCTTGGGCCGCCTCACAATTCACGGCATCATTCGTCATAACACGCTATTTGATGTTCGCCTCTCCTTTTGTATTTATTTGCGTGGCTGCCGGCTGGATTGAAATCTGGAAACTCAAGAGACTGAGGGCTCTGGCAATTGTTGCTGCTGCTTTGTACAGTTCCATAATGTGGATGAATCTTGCCCATCTCTACACCCATCCTGTAAGCGAGGATTGGCGCCAAATCTCGAGTTTCATTCAGAACAATGAAAAGCCCGGTGACAATGTGGTGATATGGAATTACCACTCCCAGTATCTCTTCAATTATTATTACCGCGGCAAAAATAAGACCTATGATGTAATTGTCGACCACGTTCTCAACAAAGAGAAAACAGACCTTATCGATGTGAGCCTCGATATGCCGGGTCTAAATGCCGTGCATGGACGAACCTGGTTTGTAATCCGAGAAGCCCCGCAAGACTGGCTGCTCGCCTCCATGATTTACAAGCTTTTTATGAAGCATCTGGAGAAGAACTACAAGGTAATCACGCATGAGAAACTCGGCCGCACAGATCTCTATCTGGTGACGGCTAAGGATTGAGCACGAATTATTTCTTTACGGCAGACTTTCCAGCTGGTACCGCTTTTGGTGGCACCTTGCCGGGGGCTGCCGATTTGCCTGCTGCTGCAGATTTTCCGACAGGCGTGCCCTTGCCTGTTCCGGCGGACGTAATGTTTGCAGCCGGTGCGGGATTCTGGGCTTTCGGCTGATCTTCTTCCATGCCGATACGCGGTGCCAGAGGAGGAAGGCTGAGGACCAGATCGTCTCCAACCCATTTGCTCTTCAGAAGCGGCCTTTGCAGTTCGCCTCGATCGCGCAGGACTTCTTCCTGCACTTTTTCCTGCATGTGCTTAAAGGCTTCACCTAGTTTTGTCATGCCGCCGTTCTGCCTTAGACCTTCCAGCAGATAGTGAGTGAAGACTCCATTTTGATAGCGCTTCGATTCCCAGGAGGTCTGGGTTGGTTCGCTGGAGCATATGACCAGCTGTCCGCTGCCCTGCGCCAATTCATCAGCGCTGTAATTGCCGATCCTGAAAAGCCCCTTTCCGGCAGTGTTGGCCGCGCCTGAGTGGCAGGCGTCCATCATCAGCACTATGCGATCGGAGTGTACGCGTTCTTTGATCATTTTGACCAGATCTTGCATATTGACGCCGGTAGCATAGAGGCTGTTTTTGTCAGTGTTATGCGCAACCAGATAATTAGCTCCTTGCAAATCTACTTTTGAGGGGCTGCCGTGACTGGAGATATAGATCAGCACAAGGTCGTCGGGGTTGGCGACACGTGGCAGCCATTTGTCGCCGAGATTGGCCAGAATGTTTTCTCTGGTTGCTTGATCGTCGGTCAATAGCCTTACGTGATCGGGAGCGAATTTCGCCTCTTTGATCAAATACTCTTTGAAGTCTTGCGCATCTTTAGCTGCATACTTGAGATTGATAGATGAATCGGCGAATTTGCTGATTCCTATGACAAGGGCCCACTTGTCTTTGATTGGACGATTGACGCGTTCTTTGTCGACGCTGTCACCAGCTATGGTGCGAGCGCTGGCTTTGACGCTTTCCATGTTTTCGGCCATGCTCTTGGCCCCTTCGACGTGCAGTTTGATTCTTGTCAGAGAATCGGTGCCCAGAGGCAGCGCGGCGATAATTTGGTGGTCTTGTCCGAGCGACTTCTCGCGAATGGCTTGGGCTTGTTTTTTGAACAGCTCTGCAGATTCGTTCTGTCCCTGCTTTTGAGACGCGGTAGCTAGACCATCGAGAATTTTGGCAATGTAAGGATGATCTTCTCCGAGTGCTTTCGTGTCGATAGCTAATGCCTTCTGCAAGAGAGTTGCAGCTTCTTGCGGCTTGCCGATTTGCAGGTAAGCGCAGGCGAGATTTGTCTCCACTTCCGCTACGTCAGGCGGCAACTGCACGACCTGACCTTTCTCGACTCCTTGCTGTGCATTGAGAAGCATGATTGCCATCGCTCTCTTTAGAGGTTCTACAGCAGCCTCTCCATTCTCCTGCAGGTAGAAGTTTTTTCCGATATTGCTCAACACCTCTGCCAGCGCTCTACTGGAAGAGTTTGCTGCTTGATCAAGAATTGCTAATGCTTTCTTGAAGAATTCCTCTGCTGGACCATAGAGGGCCTGCTGCTGTTTGAGCATGCCCAGGCAATTGTCGACTTCGGCGACTTCCGGTGAATTGGCTCCCTGCACCTTGGTGCGCAGTGCCAGCGCGCGGCTGAAGAGAGGTTCGGCCTTCTCGTACCAGCTAAGATCAAGATAGGTTTTGCCCAGGCTGGTCATGCTCCGGGTCAACCTGGGATCGGCTTCTCCGAATGTTTCAGCTTCCGTAAGAGCCTGTCCCAACATTTCTTCTGCTTCGATAAAGTTGCCGTCATCGAAGGCTCGTTCACCGACGTTCACGAAAGTGTCCCAGGTCGAATCTGAGGGAAGCGAGGCTACTTTTTTGAGTTTTGGATCCGTAGAGCGTCTGATCGTCAGGTCGACCGCGTCGAAAATGGCATTGCAGCGTTCGTCCAGCTTTTTCTTCTGCGCATCAGCAACGATCAGATTTCCTGTTTTGGAATCGATTGAATATCCGCCGCCCAATTGTCCTAACATGGACGGATTTTTCTTAACCGCGTCTGATACCGCATTGATGAGATCTTGCTGAATGGTTTGCGGGGTGACTTGATGCTCGGGTGCTCCTGATTTGAGACCGAGCAATCTCCATACTGCCAACTGCGAAATTTGCTCTTTGGCCGAGCCTGCTACAGGCAGACCTTTGTAGCCGCCGGTTCTATCGATTTCCTTGGAGGCTGCGATGATGCCCGACAGCTGTTTCCATATAGCCGGGTCTTCGTAGTTGCCGGCTGAAAATTCCACTCCGTCTGCCGGCGGCGGCGGCACTGTTTTCACCGATGCACAAACCGTCGGAATTTTAGCAATTGTCGTCTGCCCAACCGGAATAGTCATGAATACGTCGGCGATTACCATCATGTTTTGAACGCCGCTGACATTGGGCTTCAAAATTTCATTGGCTGGAATGACTATTTTCAAAGGAGCATTTGTTTTGTTAGTGATTTGCAGCCTCACCGATGATGTCGTGACGCCGTCACCTTTGACTTTCATCGTTGCCTTGCCGGCTTTAACGGCTTGGCGCAGAGTTTGAATTTGAGTGCCGTCAACCGGCCTGGGTGCCACTATCGGTGGTGTAGTAATGGGGACGCCGATTTGAGCGACCGTAAGGACAGGCGAATTCAATCGGTCATGTTCGGATGGCGGGCTCGCGTGGGCACCAATCGGGAAAGTCATTGAAATCGCCAGTGCCGTCATAAATGCCGCTGCTGCGGTGGGCTTTTTCATTTGATTGTTAGTCATCTTCATCCGCCTGACCCTTACTTCTTACATGCCTAGACTTGGACCCACTTTTACCTATAAAAAAGAGCGCTTGACTAGCCGCCGCGGCGGGAAATCAAAGATCCGGCGTCGTTTTGGCTCTCTAGTAGTAAGAAGCCTCTGTCGGGTCGCCTGCCCTTCTACAGTCGACCCGCTGTGCTTGAAAACTGGTAAGGCATCTACGGGGTCGGCCGCCTAATTAGGGGTTATCTCACAGATTAAGCTTTTTTGCTATTGGGAACCCTTGAAAAGCTTTGTTATCTGTTACTCCGAATCTATGACGGCTCATAATTTTTTCCGC